>CAKZYI010000762.1 GCA_937884735.1 uncultured Pleurocapsa sp. | reverse complement strand
CAAACTTTGAAAAACTTCTTATCTCAGAAAAAATCACAAATGATAGTGATTTCTGATCGAATTACTCTGGGTAGCTCTTCTGCTTATTTACGCAACGATAATGGTTCGGCTAATTTGGGGGGAACATCTCCGAGTACAGCAAAAACAAAAAAGTTGGAACCCAATCAAATTTGGGATATTACGGGTTTAGAATTGCTGATTGAGAGTGAAAATCTAACGCCTTTACTCCATCTGCCCGATATACTTGATAGCCCGCTGATGGAAATAAAAGTTCAAAAAGAAGTATTTCCTGCACTGTTTACCAATCCCTTTGAAACCCGCGTTCATAATATTGCTGGATTCGATGACTTTGAACGAGGTAAATCGACAAATTGTTTTGTTACCGAGGTTAATAACATACCTACTTTAGTTTCTAAAGGGACAGATACTTGCGAATGGAAATCAGTAGTATATAAGCTTCCTATTCCAATCAATATTTATGCATCCTCCTGGGAATTGGCAACATCTAGGCTTGTTAATCAAGAACAGTTTGACTACAACATACAATTATTTGTCTGGCAAAGCCACAACACAAATAATCAAGCAGATAGTATTGTCGAATTAGCCCTAAACACAGATGCAGATGATGCGCGGACTTATTTTCCTACAGAAACTGAATTATCAAACAAATTAACTAACTGTCGGGCACTTCAAATAAAGTTTACTGCATCGGTAAAAGTAGACAGTTCTTTCTATGAAAGTCATCGTATGGACTTTACTTTCGAGCAAACTTCTACAATGGCTGGCGACACAATTGGAATTCCTTTGCTGCGTTCAATCCGCCTTCTAGAAAGAGTAGAGAGTAACTATCGCTTCTACTCTTTGAACGAGCTAATTCAACAGGCAAGCTTTTATCAAATGTTTGACTTACAAGGTGGTAATTTTCATCGGCTACTTTTAACCCTATATTTTTCGGCTGTATTGGTTGGCAGAGAAGAAAATACAGATTCTGCAAACGACTATGAATATCTGGAATTTGCTGTGTCAAGCGACAGATTGAGCCGAGTACAAGCAAAGCTAATGATAAATGAAAGATTGAGAATACTTCCTCAATAAATCCATAGAAATTATGAGCGATCCTTTAGCCTCAATACCCAATCCAACGACTGATGCAGAGATACAAAAGGGGATTCCTACTACCCCACATCAACAACCTTCTCCAGAGCCACCAAAGATAGAATCGCCAGACGCAAGTAGTTCTACTTTTCCTGATGATTCAGATCCTTTCAAGGGACTCGAACTGAATCTAAAACTCCCAAGACAGAAAGCGAAAAACAAAATCCGAAAGAATCAGTCGATCGTAATCCTAAAGAACCTGGCACAAGAGCAAATCAACAAGAGTCTGAAACAGCAATTAATCCAGATGGAAATGCCGATGATAATTCTGGGTCAACCCAAGGGTTTCATGTTGAATCTGAAACTCCAAAGACAGAAAGCAAAGAACAATTTGAAGCAATAGACCCTGATAAAGAAGAAAGAGCTTTCCAAGAAGCACCAGAAACAGAAAAACCCTCTTTCAATGAGGAAAAATTAGTCGAAACATTAGATACTATTGCTACTTTGGGTGGATTTACCCCAGGAATCGGTGATTTTGTTTCTATTGGCGCAGGAATCGCAATTTTTTCCTTACAACCTTCATGGCTTAATCTTGCAGGTTTAGGAGGTGACTTAGTTGGGGTATTGCCTGGAATCCCCTCATTTGGCTCTCGTATTAGAGCTATCAGCAAGTTTGATGAAATCGCTAGTGTAACTACTAGACGTTTAAGTAAATCTGTCTCGGAAGGAAAAACAACCTTATCAAAAAGCAAAGGTAGTGGAGTAAGAAATTCAAAAGCTATTTCAGAGATAGATGCTGATGCTATTGTTGAAGGAATAAGAGAAGAATCTGTATTTACAAAACGACCTACAAAACAACCTAGATTACGCAGAACATCTGGAAGACATGCCAAGGCTGCCAGGAAGAAATTTAATCAGCTTAGAGGTAGATATGCTGATCGGTTAGGGGTATCAAACGGTGGACAAGTCCACCACGCAATTGAGCTGCAAGTTCTTGATCGTTATCCTGGAGTGTTTAGACCATCAGAATTAAATGATTTTCAAAATATGAGGGGTATTGGAAGAGAGCTTAAAGGAAGAAGACAACTTCATAACTCTTATATAAGAAGTGCCTGGAATAGGCACTACAGAAAACTAGATGCTGAAATACAGAGGCAAAAATTACAAGAAGGAACTCAAGCATATAGATCTTACGTTAAAAAATATCTCAGTGATGCGAGAGATGAAATCGATTACTTGATAGGACAGTTTTTTACCGAATATAGAACGGGAAAACCTCGAAATTTTCAGTAGAAATAGCAAAGTGTAATTGAATTAGCTAAGTTAAGTTAGAAAACTAAGGTTTACTTGCTCTTCCTACTACCTAGTATTTTTTAGGTTCATCGAACTCACATTGTTAGGATAAATTCTAATATTAACAACACAGAAAAAATCATAAAAATGTTGCAGAAGCACTATCTAAATCGGAGAGCCATAAATCTTCAATTTCCCGTTTTTTGATTTCAGATTTGAGGCTATCGCTATAGTATTCGAGAAATTTATCTAATGCTTGCTGTTCTCTCTGTGCCAGTTGAATAGGTAGAGGAGTTGCCCCTGCCATAGTTAGAGCCATAATTTCGGCTGCAATGCAATCTAGTGTTTTTTGATTCCAATTTGGTTCGTCTCCGATAGTTTGTAACAAATAGGGAGTATCGGTTTGGGCTGTTTTGAAGTGATAGCCAATAACCCCCAAAGAAATTATATTGCTAGGTTCCATTCGGGGTGTTTGAACGTTCATTCTATAAGTTGCGGTACGAGAGTAGGCGTTTAAGATGCCATAGATAAAACGTCTTTCTCCAATGCTGGAAATGGCAGGATCAGATTCTTGTATCTGGGCGATAATGTCGGTATCGATCGCTTCTGTAGTTAGAATATGCTTTCTGTCTTCTAAAGTGCGTAGGTCTTGTCTGGCAATATTAACGATCGCACCATAGCGTTCTGCTGCCAGTCCCACAACTGCCGTACCATTCGGATTCCACGGCTGAAGTTTATCTTTATTATTTGTCCAAAAATTACTAATTGCGGAGATCGCTTTATCAAAATCAGTCCGATAGCTGGCATAGCTAGCAGCTTCTTTTAAAGGAACCATACTGCGATCGAGTACCAAAGGACAGTCGAGCAAAATTAGGTCATAACCTCGTTCGGAATTAATGGCTTTATCTGCCATTTCATAAGCCTGACGGATATTAATTAACTGAAGTCGTTTAGATTGATTCTCATAGTTAATATCGTCCAATTCGCAGGTACTATCTTGTCCTACGGTAGCAATGACATTATTTTCAACGGCTAAATCGATTCGAGTTGCAGCAGCAGCGTAAAGAAAGCCACCAATAGTTTTAGTAATCTTCGCTTGAGTCGCTATTCCTCCAACGCGAATATTTAGAGGATTTGGTCGTTCGAGCGATCGCACTAATCCCGCCTGGGCAAATAAAGGAGCAATTCTTTCTAAATCTCTAACCTGTTTGAGAATTCGTCCCACCGTTCCTGGTAAGTTAATTTGAGATTGGATAGCTAGAGTTTGAGCTAGCGATCGCCAGATATTCCAGTTCCCTTTAATAATTCTGCGGTTTTTTCTCGGCACTTTTTATAATGCTTTTGTTTAAAAGCGATCGCTTTTTGCAAATTGCCCACTGTTTCCAGCCAGCCCGCCGAAGAGTCTTTAATTTGACTAATTAATTCGTAAGCCAAACGAGATTTACCCACCCCCCACTGAGCAATGATGCCGAATACATGAGCAAACTTTTCGTCTTCTCGATCTACTAATGGCGAAACTTGCGATAGAAGCTACCCTGTCCCACAATAGGATGACTCAGAGGATAGTTAGAAACCCCAGTAGCAGCCCAGCGATGTTGTGTAGCGATATTTTCCATAAGTAAAGGAAGTTAGGAAGTAAGCAAATTTTCAGGATGGTATTTATAGATTACACAGTTTACGAATCTTGTTGTCCCACGTACCAATTTTCAATCTCGATCTTTTGAAAGTTAACAAAATCAGAAACGTTGTTAGTGACTACAATTAGGTCATTTGTATAAGCGATCGCTGCAATTTGCCCATCAGCGAATGCTGGAGTTTTTCCTATTG
>CAKZYI010000761.1 GCA_937884735.1 uncultured Pleurocapsa sp. | reverse complement strand
ACTAATAGTTCGGCTAGCCATAGTCGATAATTTTAAATCTATCCATACTCTATTGATTACGATGCTAGCACTGATCGCAGTAAAGGCGATCTCATTACAGACTGAGAAACTTTGCAACACATAAATAAAAAGAGCGATCGCGCTTCTACCAGCTTTCAGAATTTCTGTTCCAAAAGTTTGGTCATTTTTTTGCTTACTAGTTTGTACTTTTAAGCATAGAAAGCGTAGCTTCCACATCTTGAAAACCATCTTCATCAAAAATAATTGCTTCACTTTCCTCTTCTTCTATATCTCTATACCCTCCTATATTTTCGGTTGACTAGGAAGTTCTAGCTCTTGTACTAATTTTTTGTGACGTTGAGAAGCAAATAAATAAACTTGTTCTGTAGTTGGTTCTCTTAGTATTGATCTAACTCTATTAATTGATTGTTTTGCACTTAGAAAGGTACAAAGCTTTTGAGCATTACCCCCTTCTGGAAATAAGCCTTCTCTCGAACTACAGTATTCATCTATCAAATTACCATTCTCGTATAGATCGTAAGCTAGCCAGGATTCATCATAGATGACAATTGCTAAAGTCACACAATTAAAGTTTTTAGGTATTTGAAGCGATAAATTAGATAATTCTCTTATATCAAACTCGGACTCTCTATCATAAACTACTACAGAATAGTTTATCGAGGGAGAGACGTATGCATCTCGTCGGTGTTTGTTCAAATAATCAAGAAGAGTGTTTTGGGTTTGTCCTTTTACTGTGATGTTGGCAAAACTACGTCCCATTACAAGAAAATCCTGATTTACTTACTTTTACCAGTTTATTCAATTCAGAAGAAAATGAAACAAGAGCGATCGCTCTACCCTCCCTACAACTTAGACCTTAAATATTCTTACTTCTTCTCCCCACACCAATCGCAGATCGTTAATAATGAATATCTGTTTACTGCTCATTGTTTACTGATAACTGAAATATGTCTTTTGTTGGCTTGCACATCCATAGTGACTATAGCTTGCTCGATGGTGCATCCCAAATACCCCAGTTAATCGATCGCTGTTTGGAATTGGATATGCCTGCGATCGCACTTACGGATCATGGGGTGATGTATGGCGCGATCGCGTTTCCATAATTTGCTATTATTGTACGTATACAAGTACAGAGTAAATTGGCTATGGAAATAATTAACTACTCAGAAGCAAGGCAAAACTTTAAAGCTGTTTTAGACAGGGTAACAAACGACCAAGATTTTACTGTCATTACTAGAGGTGGTGTAGAAGATGCTGTGATTATGTCTAAGTCTCACTATGACTCAATTATGGAAACTTTATATTTAATGAGATCGCCCGCTAATGCTCAACATTTGATGGATGCGATCTCTCGTGACAAAGCGGGAGAAGACGAGCAACACGATCTCATGGATTAAATGCGCGATTTGTATTGGGATAGTAAGGCTTGGCAAGATTATTTATACTGGCAAAGTCAAGATAAAAAGACCTTCAAAAGAATCAATAAACTAATTCAAAATACTCTCACTACTCCCTTTGACGGTATCGGAAAACCAGAACCATTAAAAGAAAATCTATCTGGATATTGGTCAAGAAGAATTGATGAAACTAACCGCATAGTTTATAGAGCGAGTGATGAATATATCAAGATAATTTCTTGTCGATATCATTATTAATTAAAGAATATAGCGATCGCATTTAATACTTAAATACCAGAGAGCAATTTATCATAATCAGTATGAGATCCAATCCAAAACCAAATAACCATATCTCCGTCTAATTGTCCTACTGCTCGATAATCCTTGCTAATTCGAGCCGAATAAATGGGTAATTTAGAATGAACTTTTTTAAAACGTAAACTTGGATGGTTTGGATTTTGTTTAAACAGTCGATAAGCAATACGCGCTTGGGTTTGAACTTGTTTTGGTAATCGAGCAAAAGAGATGCGGAATTTCTTAGTAGTTCTAGATTTCACAATTGTTCGGGATCTAATTTTTCTGTTTCTCCTGCTGCGTATTCCTCCATTGCTTCATTAGCAAGACTAGCTAATAAATCTTGGGAGTTAGCAAAAGACTTATCCCATTTAGCTTCATCTTCTAGTTCTTCGAGAATCATTGCAGCGATCGCATTTTGTTCGCTGTCAGATAAATTTTTAACTCTGGCGATTGCCTGTTCTAGAAGTTCTGTCATTTTGATAGATATTTTTGTTCGAGAAACAAATAATTTATCTATCAGTATATCCGTAGAGATATTTGATATTGTTACTTACTGTATTTAGAAGCGATCGCATTTCACGCTACAGTTTTAAAAATAGTTTGCTGTTAAACAAAAGATCTTCAAGACAAAATTTCTGACTCCACACGCTTAACTCCAACTGGAGATATTGTTGCCTTTTTCTTTGTAGTGTTGTATTCGAGTAATCTTTCTTTATGAGCTTTGCGAAGAATATCTTTGCGATAAACTGACGGATTTGAATGTTCTACAGAAGCAATTAAATTTTTTTCGTCTATTCCAGAAGGCTCTCCATACAACAGCACTAAAGTTTTATCCAACATTGATAAAGAATTATCTAGTACTCTGATAACATCATCTACTTGCCAAATTATAGGAATTTCTCTACTAGATAGAGTTTTCACCACATCGACTGCTTCCTCGGTTGACACATTATGAAATACGCGAATTAACTCGGAGACTATCCACTTTGACATTTGAAGTACACAAACAGCATCCATATGGTTAGGATTAACGTCTCCACCAACATGACCAACCCCTCGATTATTCCTGATCTCATAGAGCGCAACAAGCATTCTTGGAATTTGAATGCGTATTGAACGAGGAAATGTTCTAGGACTTTGTTCCAATTTTTTACACGCATCTACCATATTTTGTGGTTTAGACGCTGATGCTGGATAGTTATTGTCTACATAACCTTTGAGAATTGTATATACGACCTCACACAATTTGCCTCCATTCAACTCAGATGGCTCCCATCTACTTTCTTTGAAATTTCTTTCTATTTTTGTAAAAGCTTGTATTAACTCATCTCGCAAAGTAGCTGGTATTGCGGATAAAAGTGAAGATAATGTAATAGACATTTGTTTGATTATCTTATTTCTGTTCTTTAGGTAGTTCGTGTTCTATAAGATTTTCACCCATAGAAGTTAACTTTATTTCTTCTGAATCAGCAGTATCTAACCATCCCGCAGAGCCAGCTTGGTGCATGACGTTAGAAAGATTAGCAGGAAGTTTCCAATTACAGTTTTTGAAGAAAGTATAAACATGGTCAACACTGACTTTTTCTATGTCTAGAATTTCAAGTAAATAATAGACTGCAAGTACAGACTATTGTTTTTGAGTTGTAGGATTTTTTTCTGCTACAAAATCTTTAGCAGAAGTTTTTCCACTAGGATATAGATTCAGGTCTTTAATTTGCTAATATATTGTTTTCGTTTTTTTCGTAGATTTTGCCTTCGATTTCGCTTTCGAAGATGTTTTTTGTGTAGTTTGAGTTTCAGAATAGGACTGTTTTGCTTCTTGCTCTTTTGACGTAAAAGACTCAACAGATTTAACAGGAGAGTCAAAAGAACCCAAAAATTTTGAATTTGCCCAGCCTAAGACTCTAATACACGCTTGTTCGTCAAGAACGCTCAATGCCTCGTTTACTACTTTTAAAGCATCTATTTCTGTTTCAACAACTATTCTTTTAACCTTCTTTTTTAAGATCTTTATCGAGTATCTTCGATGTTTTTTAAAATGGCAAGTATTTTCTGAAAGCGATCGCCCTACCCTCCTGACAATCTAAACCTTAAATATTCTTACTTCTCCTCCCCACAACAGACACAGATGGTTAATAATGAAGACCTGTTTACTGATAACTGCTTACTGAAATATGTCTTTTGTTGGCTTACATATCCATAGCGACTATAGCTTGCTTGATGGTGCATCCCAGATACCCCAGTTAATTGATCGCGCTCTTGAATTAGATATGCCAGCGATCGCCTTAACAGATCATGGGGTGATGTATGGTGCGATCGAGCTGATTAAGGTGTGTCGCAAGAAAGGGATTAAGCCGATTATTGGTAACGAGATGTATGTTATCAACGGAGATATTGAAGTTAATATTACCGAGAAGAAGAGACGGCATCGCAAGTATCATCAGGTAGTCTTAGCCAAGAATACCCAAGGATATAAGAATTTAGTAAAGCTAACCACTAT
>CAKZYI010000760.1 GCA_937884735.1 uncultured Pleurocapsa sp. | reverse complement strand
TTTAACTCCTGATACTGATATCAGACCTATTGTTCCTGCTTTGGAAATAGTTTTAGGTTAAGCCGTTGGCGAAAGCGCTGGTGACTTCAATTTCAAAACCATCACTGATGAATTTTCAGGCTTGATGTATGAATATCCTTTCCGTTTGCCTGCCAAATTTGCTCTAATTATTCGTTCTCTAATCACCCAAGAAGGACTTGCTTTAAGCATCAACCCTGACTTCAAAATTGTGGATGTATCCTATCCTTATGTATCTCAAAGGCTCTTAAAAGGAGAATCACCAGAACTCAGAAGACGTTAACTTGATGTCTTAATTCAAGACGGCAAATTCCAGTGGGAAAGGCTAGAAAATATGATACAAATTGCTAGTTCTGATGATAGTTTTGATATTTTACCTACAGCCCAGTTGGGAATACAATATATCCTCTCCGAGGAAGGAAAATATCTCCGTCAACAGCTGCTGATTGCTCTTACTGAAGGCGATTGCTTACACACTGATGAGGTACAAAGATTGTGGAGTTTGGTACAAGAAGATATTAAACCTCAAAAGATATTTGACCTAGCTTTTAGCACTATTCGGCAAATTTCTGCTGACAGCGTAGCCTCAATTATTCCTTCTGTTGCCAGTTCGAGATAAAGTAATAGAGCATTAATCTTAATCAAAATTCATAAACTTCATGTATTACTTACCTCAACCTCCATTTTTAGCTGCGATCGCAGGATTTTTTATCGCTGTTACCTGCGGTTCTGCATTCTGGAACATGATGGAACAAAAATTGCGAGACTCTTACCAAGATCCTGACAATAAAACGTCTTTCAAAATAGATCGAGCCTTAGACCCCGCCCTGGCTTTTACCTACTGGAGTACTTGTTTTGGTGTTTGGGTGTTTTTGGGAGGAGGTTTACAAGCTTTTGGTTTTGGTGCGATACCTTCTTATGGTGTGGCTCTTTTAATTGCAACTTTCACGGCTTGACTAGTATGGGATCAACTCAATGATGCCTTCGCCCAGCTAAAAGAAGGTGGTTCAGAGTCATTAAGTTTGGACGACATTACATAATCTTAACGAGTTATAAACATAGTTAAAACTTATTCTGATTTACCCACTCTTGTCGCCAAATCCATAGGATGTAAAAATAAAGAGAGTTATTAAAAAACAATAAGACTAATAAATAACTAGTAACTTAACCTACAAATTTATCAAATATAAGTTCAGGAGAAAATCCTAATGGCTGAAGGAAATACTACTAATAGCACTCAGGCAAAAGCCAAGACTACCACAACTACCAAAAGTCAAACAGATACTAAACCCAAATCTACAGCAGCCAAGGATGGCAAGTCATCAGCCTTGTCAGTACAACCAAAAAGCCTACTTCCTCAAAACAGACCCATTGAGCCTAGTAGCTTAGAGATCGTTGACACTTATTCTTCTGTTGGCTCAAACCGCCCAGTTACTAAAGGTACTATTGATTTTGCTAGCTCAATTGTAATCTCTGGCAATCGTCCTATCGCAGCCAGCACTCTTAAGATCAGCGAATCTTATATGAATAATCGTCCCGTTGCATCCAACGAGTCAGATGAGACTGCTGCCCTTATGGGATATTTAGATTAGAAATTTAGACTATCCTCAGTTATTAGCCAAAAAAACTAGGAGACAAACTAATACACAGTAAGAAAAATTAGCTTACTGTGATTTTTAGTTTGATGCCTCCTAGCCTTGAAATTGCCAAATTAAACTAGATAAGCAAAGATAAGCAAAGCAATTTTCAGCTTAATCTTCAGCAAAAATATAACGATGCAAATCGCTGGGACTAGGCTCAGGGCTGCTTTCGGCAAATTTAACAGCCTCATCTATTAAAGCTGTAATCTTATTGTCAATTTCTTTTAACTCTGCTGCGCTAGCCAAATTTTTCTCTGTCATATAGGCAGCAAACTTTTTAATTGGATCTCTTTTTCCCCAAAATTCTTTTTCAGCAGGATCTCTTAGTTCATCAGGATCGGCAAGAGAGTGACCGCGAAAACGATAGGTCAAAGCTTCTATTAATGTTGGACCTTCTCCAGCGCGGGCGCGGGCGACAGCTTCTTTGGCTAAAGTATTTACAGCTAACACATCCATACCGTCAACCTCATACCCAGCCATGTTGAATACACTAGCTTTTTTATAGATTTCAGGTTGGGAAGTTGCGCGTTATTTTCTACCACATAGATAATTGGTAACTTCCACAAAGCAGCCATATTGAGACACTCGAAGAATTGTCCGTTATTACTTGCTCCATCACCAAAAAAGCAAACTGCTACACTGTCAGAACTATCATCGCCCATCGCTTCTCGGCGATATTTACTTTGAAAAGCTGCACCAGTTGCCACAGGAATTCCTTCTGCCACAAAAGCATAGCCACCAAGCAACCCATGCTCGGCAGAAAACATGTGCATCGAACCTCCACGTCCTTTACTACATCCAGTCTCTTTACCAAACAATTCAGCCATTACCTCTTTGGCTGGTACACCCGCACTGAGAGCATGAACGTGATCGCGGTAGGTACTGCAAACATAGTCGCCTTTGGTCCTTAAAGCTTTGACAATACCTGATGATACCGCTTCTTGCCCATTATAAAGGTGAACAAAACCAAACATTTTGCCCCTGTAATACATTTCAGCACACTTATCTTCAACTTCGCGTCCCAAAACCATATCTTCGTAGAGAATCAGTCCCTCTTCCTTGGTAATTTTTGCCGAAGCAGTATCAAATTTTGGTAAAGTTCTTTCAGCACACATAGAATAATTCTTGAATAAAGGCGCAGATTTCTATTGAATCATAAAAATTAAGCAGACGAAAGGGATAGGTAAAAAGGAATCAGTCATTAAGTCTGCCAAACAAACTAACCAACTCCCATCGCCATCAATAACGTTCTGACTATTCTGCTCCTTTGTCAATACGGAATCTTTCAACAGAAGATAGTAAACCACGCGCAATTCCCACTAGGTTTTGCAGCGCACCACCAACACGTTGCGATTCTTGGGACGTAGCTTGGGCAGTTAATTCTACCGATTGCATTACCTGAGCCACAGCGCGAGAGTTTTCTCTTTGCTCGACGGTATCGGCTGTAATAGAACGGACCAAAGTATCAATCCTGTTGGATACTAGAATGATATCTTCTAGAGCAGTTTTGGCTTGTTCTGCTCTTTCGGTTACATCGATTACCTCTTGAATACCTTCTTCCATTGCTGTCATTACAGACCCAGTTTCACTTTGAATTTGCAGTACGATTTGTTCAATCTCTTTCAAAGATTTACCAGATCTATCTGCCAACTGTCTGACCTCATCTGCAACCACTGCAAAACCACGACCAGCTTCACCCGCTTTAGCTGCTTGAATAGAAGCGTTAAGAGCTAGTTGGTTGGTTCTTTCGGCAATTTGCGAGATCAACAGCACAATTTTGGAGATTTCTTGGGATGCTTCGGCTAGACGCTTTACCTTACGGGCTGTTTCTGACACCGTTTCTCTAATTTGGAAGATTCCCGATACAGTACGTTCTACCGCCTTACCACCTTTTAGTGCTGTCACAGAAGAGGAGCGAGCAACTTCTTCGGCTTCACGAGCGTTATCTGCTACCCTTTCAATCGATTCAGTCATCATCTGTACCGAATTCAAAGTCACAGCTAGTTCTTCTGCCATCCGCAGTGCTTCGCTAGACTGATTTCGAGCAAACAGTTCACTATCGGTTGAACCTTTGTTTACCTGCTCGGCTGCTTCTTTTACCTGACGAACAATTTCCCGCAAACTTTGAATGGTTAAGTTAAAGGCATCGGCAACTGCTCCCAATACGTCGGCTGTTACAGTCGCCTGTACGGTTAAATCCCCTCTGGCTTCACATTCCACATCATCTAGAAGGCGTATTACCTGACGTTGCAAATCTTCTTTTGCCTGTTCGGTTTCTTCTGCTCTCCTCTGGGCTTCTTGGGTAGTAGTCAAAATAACCCTAGTCATGCGGTTAAAGCCAGTTGATAGCTGTCCAAACTCATCTTGAGCATAAACAGTCGCCTTGGCATTTAAGTTGCCTTGATAAACATCATCGAATTGAGTTTGTAAATCTTGACTGGCTTTTGCTATGTGCTTTGCCGTAATATTACCGAACGCAGCGGCAGTACCAAAACTAGTTACTCCCGCTACCAAGGAAACTGCCAGAGTAGCAAGTAAGTTTTCCTGTAATTCCTGGTCGGTTTTTTCCAGAATGACAGTAGAGCCTACAACACCAATACCCAAAACTGCGATCGCCGATACCAAACCTGTTACTCCAGCCGTAATAAGCTGCTTCTTGGGCATGGTCGCATTAATAAAGCCAGCCAACACTCCATGACTAACTTCGACTTGGGGTGTTTCTTTACTTTCAGTAAAAGATCTAGTCGCGCTAGAGTTTGCTTCGCTGATAGCTATTTCATCTGGATTAACAAGACCTGAATCAGCAGTACCAAGATCGTTGGACAAACTAAGGCTGGCGTTGCTAGGTTCTTCGGCAACATTAAATAAACCTGTATCTGGTAATCCTTGTTCTAATTCTTCGAGATCAAAGAAACTACTGTCAATTTCGTCAAATTCTAGTTCATCTTGATAGTCTAAACCTTCACTTTCTGGAACATCATCCATTTCTGTGCCATAATCTCCACCTCCTGGCATAGAGAATGGTTCCGTGAGAACTGTGTCAATCTCCAATTCGGAACTGTCATCATAGTCGTTGGTGTAGTCATTCTGACTAACTGCAAAATCCTCTTCCGTATAATCAGGTAGATCGTCATCTTCTGCATCCACCATAAAAGTTGAACTAGTATGAACCTTGGACTTCTCGTCTATAGAAGATTCACTGTCTGACATTGCAGTTGACTCTGGCTCAAAATTAGCAAAAGGATCTCCTGGATCGTTTTCCTCATCAATTGGAGCCATATTTTCGGAGATAGAGTCTATTTCTTCAGCAAAAGGATTATCTAGATCGGCGATTGCGGAGTTAGCCGAAGGCATCCCATCACTCAATTCAGACCCATAATCTTGACCCAAATCAAAATCATCATTGTCAAACTCTGCGGCTAATTCGTCATCAGGAAAGTCAATGCCAATCGACTCTTCTACTTCATCAATACTTTCACCTTCGCCAAATACCTGGGTTAGTTCAAAATTTCCCTCATCAAAACCCCCGTCTGGGGTCTCAGACTGCTGTTCTAGTTGTTCTAATTGCTCGATACCACTGCGAGCAAAGTCGACCAAATCTTGCTCTTGACTGAGTTCTAAAACATTTTCATATTGCTGTCTAGCTATTTCATAGTTTTGAAATCCATAACAATAGATATGACCCCGCAGCAACAAAACATTTGGATCGTTGGGAAATTCTTCAGCTAAATGATCGATTATTTCTGCTGCCTGAGCAAAGTCACTTTCTAAATAAGCTTTTTCTGCTTGTCCGTATTCCTGTGAATAATTAGTTCCTGATGCCATGTGCTTTTTGCCAAATTAATCTAAGTTTTTGTTGCTTGCGAGTCGCGAGTGATAGTTACTCTAAGTTTTGACTTGGGAAATGGCTGTAAATATATATAAGAAATTAAGAAAACTAAAACGAAAAAACGATGTTTTCTTTATACTGCCCAATAATTAATAAGTTTTAACTTATACATATGTAATTATTCACAACCTGAATCTTGTTAGGTTGCCCATCGTGCAGATCGCAAAATTTTTGCAGGATCTAACAAGTTTACAATTAAGTTGCTTTCCGATTCAGGCTGCCATTGTGCCTGAACAAAAGGAGCCATACTATCTGATGGAGGATGAGAGATACTCAATTGCTCTACATCCAACCAATCCATTTCTCCAATACTGCTAATTGCCAAACCCAAAATTTGCTCTTGTTCTTCAATTGCAATTACAGGAATGGTAGGACGATCTGTTTTTAAAACTCCACTATCTCCCAAAAATTGACCTAAATCAGCCACCCAAATTACTTTTCCTCGCAGATTTATTGTTCCTAACAACAAAGGAGATGCGTTGGGAATTGGTGCAATTTGATCGGGTGTTTGCTGCATTACTTCGGCAATACCTGTTGCGGGGAAAGCGAAAGCTTCTCCTGACGCTAGATAAAAACGAAGGTGCAATTCCCCTTCTGGGTTTTCTAATGGCTGTATGTCTAGAGATAAATCGAGACTATTCTCGGTGTATAGTTCTGGATTACTAACCATAGGACATTACTTTAATTTGTATTATTCACTAACTACTAGGAAACTAGATCGAATTTATACTTAATGTATTATGATGATTTAGGCTCGCAGTAATTGTTTAACTGTACCAATCAACTCTACTGGCTGAAATGGTTTGGCAATGTAGGCATCTGCACCCTGTTTCATTCCCCAGTAGCGGTCAAATTCTTCTCCTTTGGAAGAACACATAACCACTGGAACATTTTGAGTTTTGGGGTCTGATTTTAAACGACGGCACAATTCGTATCCGTTCATTCTGGGCATAACGATATCCATTACCACTATGTCGGGGTTGAATGATTCTAGATGCTCTAAAGCTTCCACACCATCACAAGCAACAGTCACTTTAAGACCGCTGCCTTTAAGAAGGTCAGAAATCATTTGTCTTTGTGCCAAACTATCTTCTACGATTAGAACTTTGCTCATAACACGCTATCTATGAAAAGTCACACTATAAATTTAAGTCTACTTGGCAATTTATTTATCTTTAAATCTTGCTAAAAAGATTGAACCTCCTGCATGATTGGCTTAGTAGTAGTTATTGATTTACAGAAATTTTCTAGAATGCTTTTGTAACTAATTGTCTAACAATCAGAGAATTAGTCAATCTCGAATAAAATTTCGGTATTTACCTATGTATATGAGAAGACTATTAGGCTGAAATAATTTTTCGATTAAAGTTCAACCTACAACATTTCCATGATTACTGGAAAATAATTCTCAAATACAGTTAATCAGCCACCTCTCCGCTTCAGAATATACTCTACTTTTTGACCAATCGCCACGTCATAATCAACATAAACTATGAAATATTTTATTTTCAATTAAATTTGAAGATTAAATAATTTAACTTATTTAATATAGATTCTCATTCATAATTACCTCAACCCTAGCAATAATATTTCTAGAGTCAAGTTTAGTTGATTTATTTGTGGGAATTATTAATTGATGAGGTTATGATATTGATCGAAATTTGATCGACAATAAAATATTTGCTCGATTCAAAACCTTGGCAACCAATTCTAATGGTGGTTATCCTAGGGATATTAAATAATTCAATATAATTAGCGATGTCGTGAATCTAAATTTCATTTAGTCTAGATATTTTAATAAATCGACAGTAAACTAGAAAAACTTAATTTTTCTGAGTTTCAACACAGAAAAAATCAAGAGGACGACGCATAGTGCTATACC
>CAKZYI010000759.1 GCA_937884735.1 uncultured Pleurocapsa sp. | reverse complement strand
AGTCATATTTGTTCGACGAGGCGAATATCTGTACCACAGCAGCCACCAAGAATGTTTAAATTAGGCAGCAGGGTTTTTAGTTTTTGGTATTGAATGCCTAATTCGGCTGGGTTGCCATCATCTAGGGTTTCGGCTTCGTCTAATTCTGCGTGGCTTTTGATAGATGCGTTGGCGCGGATGGTTTTGATTCTATTTGTCCAATCTCCCCCTTGTTGTAATATGTGGGAGAAATGTAGAGGATGAGCGCAGTTGATTCCATAATAGATAGGTGCGTTGTTTGTAGCACTATCTACAGATGCGATCGCATTTTGTAAACTCTGTCCTGTAGGTAGTTTGCCATCGGTTTCTACAGTAAAGGATATAACTACGGGCATTTTGGCTTTTTGGGCTGCACGCACGATGCCAATAGCTTCTTCTGTATAGGTCACAGTCATGGCTGTAACCATATCGGTGTTAGTTTGGGCAAAAGTAGCAATTTGTTCGCTGTGATAGTGTTCTGCCTCAATTTTGTTCATCAATTCGGCGGGGTTGTAACCATCGCCACGAGAACCAATACAGCCACTTATAACCATCGGAGTAGCTGCCGTTTCGTATTCATCGCGAATGTCTTCTAGTAAGGAAATTGCCAACCGATTAAATGCCGTAACATCAGTAGTAGAATAGCCAATTTTTTGTCCCCAGTCTCGACTTGCCCTCCAAGTAACGCTTTCGAGGATAAATCCCACTTGATGCTGTTGAGCTAACTGAGCATAGCTGCGATAGTATTTAAGCAATGCCTGATAGCCAAAGGCATCTTTTAATAAGTCAAAAGCTGCAAATTCGGGTAAGTTAAATCCTTGATGGAAAATTAGAGTAGTTTCCATCCCGCCGTCGGTAATAAAAAGTTTGTCGCTTAATTGCGGTAAATTGCGACGATATTTACTCATAATTGCTTCTTTATTAATTTATTCTGTATGTTTCTCAATTTAAAAAGCGATCGAGAATAAACAGAGAAATTGAGGATCTTTATCATTGCGAAGCAACATCGGCAGCGAAGCTCTAGCAACGCATAACGCGGGGTTTCACCACTAATTCATATTAGGCGTATACTATTAAGGTCGTTGGTGAATAACGGTATGATTTCATCACTGTAGCTGTCAAACAGATCTACTAAAGGCTAAAAGCTAAAGGCTAAAAGCTACGAACAGAAACATTTTGTTCTAAAGGATACCGCTTCGCATATACGTCATACGATAAATCACCAACGCCCTTTCTCGAAAAGATATCTTTAAAACTCTTGGTTTCAACAAGTGCGTGGAATAAGCTTGGGTTTCCCAAGCATTAGTTGCGGCAACGGTCATCACTAGCTTTTGAGGAAACCTCAAAAGACGTGACCTCAACTATACGCCTTACTACACTTCAAACTAGATGCGTTTTATTACCTTATGTTCAATAAAATTTTGGTTGCATTAGACCTCTCAGATGCCAATATCTCAAATGCTAATAAAAGTGTCTTTGATACTGCTATTTTTCTGGCACAGGCAACTGATGCCCAACTCATTTTGCTACAAATTCTTCCTCTTGCGCCCCAAGATGAATCTTTAATTTCAGTTTATGAAGAACCATGGCAGAAACTTCAACAAAGAGGATTAAAAGCATTGCGATCGCTTACACAAGAAGCAACAACAGCAGGAATCAATGCTATATGTATTCAAGACTTCGGTAATCCTGGACGTACTATTTGTGCCCTTGCTCAAACATTGTCAGTAGACCCTATCTTGGTAGGTAGTAGAGGTATAACTGGTGCTAAGGAAATGTTGTTGGGCAGCGTAAGTAATTATGTGACCCATCATGCTCCTTGCTCGGTTGTAATTGTACGTAAGTCTTCCACCCAAGAAAAATAAATTTTGACTCTTGAGCGATCGCCAAGCATTAAATCAAAATCAAGCCTAATTTCGCCAATTTACTTGCAACACAACATCATACTAAATCCGATTCATTAAAGTTACTTATTTGGTTTGACTGGGAGACTGGGTGACTGTAATAAAGGATTTAGTAGATTTAGTATCAGATATCATTGCTATTGCTAGTAAAGATGACTTAGATTAAGACTGTTAATCTAGTGCAATCAATGTCTTGGAGGCTATTTGATAGTATTGTCGATACCAAGTAACAAATTTCTCTAGTCCCAATGAAATTGAAGTGCTGGGTTGAAAATCAAAATTTGTATTTAGCTCTTGCATGTCTGCGTAGGTAGAAACTACATCTCCTGGCTGCATGGGTAGCAAGTTTTTACGAGCCGATTTGCCCATAAGTGATTCAATAGTGGCAATAAATCGCTCTAATTCAATAGGTTGGTTGTTACCCAAATTATAGATTTTATAAGGTGGTTCGCTATTAGAGTTAGAGGGCTTGCTGGGGATAATTCTAGCGATCGCTTCGACCACATCGTCAATATAAGTAAAATCTCGTTCCATTTTGCCGTAATTATAAACATCGATTGCTTTTCCTTCGGCGATCGCTTTGGTAAATTTGAAATATGCCATATCGGGTCTACCCCATGGCCCATAAACGGTAAAGAAACGCAAGCCAGTAATCGGTATTTGATATAAATGACTATAGGCATGAGCCATTAGCTCATTAGCTTTCTTGGTGGCTGCATAGAGAGATACGGGGCGATCTACATTATCGGTAACGGCAAAGGGAACTTTGGTGTTTTTGCCATAAACCGAACTAGAAGAGGCAAAAATCAAATGTTCGATCTGACTGTGACGACAGCCTTCTAAGATATTAGTAAAACCAACGAGGTTGCTATCCACGTAAGCGTGTGGATTTTGTAGAGAATAGCGTACTCCTGCTTGGGCTGCTAAATGTATTGTCACATCAAAATGATTAGCTGAAAACAATTCTGCAACTAAAAAGCGATCGCTAATATCTAAATATTTAAAAGTAAAATTACTTTGAGGTAACAACTGCTGAAGACGAGCTTGTTTGAGGCTGACATCATAATAGTCATTGAGATCGTCTACACCATAAACTTCATTGCCTTGAGCTAATAGTCTATTAGCCAAATGAAAGCCAATGAAGCCAGCTACGCCAGTAACGAGAATTTTCATAGATCTAAATAAGCTTGGAAGGATTATTTACTTCCCAGCTTCGCTATATCCAATGAAACCGCTATGAAACTCCCATGAGAAACTTTTCATCGTTTCTACTACCTAATACTCAACCGATATCCCATTCCTCGCACGGTTTCAATTGTCTTGTTGCCCAACTTCTTACGTAGATAGCCAACGTAAACATCGACAATATTTGAACCAGGATCGTAATCGTAACCCCAAACTAAATCTAATAATTGCTGTCTGCTCATTACCTGTCCTGGGTGGCGAAAAAAGACTTCTGCCATAGTAAACTCGCGGGCAGGCAATTCTATCTCGCGATTGTCAATTAATATTTTGCGGGTACGCAGATCGAGGGTCATGTTGTCCCGTACAATCTGCATTTGTTCGCTTTTTTGTTGGTCGTGGTTAGTATTTTTGAGTCGTACTTCAATGCGAGCCAGTAACTCGGCAAAGCTGAAGGGTTTTGTCATGTAATCGTCTGCACCACCTTGTAACCCAACTACTTTATCCGTTACATCATCTCTAGCTGTGAGGATAATTACGGGAAAATTAATTCCTTGTCCCCGCCAAGCTTCTAAAACCTCTAAACCGTCTTGCCCTGGTAAACCTAGATCGAGCAATGCCAAATCGAATTGATAACCAAAAGGTAGATTGAGAGCAGTATCGGCATCTTCAGCGATTGTAGTGTTGTATCCTTTTGCTTTTAAACCTTTGGCAATAAAAGCAGCAATTCTGCTTTCATCCTCGACAATTAGTATTTGCTTCATTTTTCGTTGAATTCTAAAGGAAGAATGAGAGTGAAGGTCGAGCCTATTCCCAATTGACTTTGTAAATTAATCTCTCCTTGATGAGCGTCCACTACTGCTTTAACGATCGCCAAACCCAAACCTGAACCCGAAGAACGACGACGAGTGTTTCTTATCCTAGCAAAGCGATCGAAGATCCGTTTTTGTTCGCTGGCTGCAATACCATTTCCCGTATCGCGGAGCCAAAACTCAACGCGACTGCCTTCTAGCCTCGCCCCAAAGATAATTAAACTATCGACAACGGTATGCTGTACAGCATTGTTGGCTAAATTAATCATTGCCTGAGTAATTCTTTGGCGATCGCCTGTCATTTTACCTGATAAAATTTGGTTGTTTAAATGCCAGTTACGCTCTCCCAGGGTTTGCATTTTGCTAAATAGCTCCGTGACAAAGGAACTTAGTTCGATAGTTTCAATCTGTAAAAAGTCAGGGCGTTCAGCTTTTGTCAGTAAAATTAAATCTCCTACCAAACGGTTCATGCGATCTAGTTCATCTATAGTTAGCTCGATAGTTTCCTGTTGTGATGGGGTGCTTACATCCATCAGTTCCAAATGTCCTCGAATGATGGTGATTGGGGTTTTAAGTTCGTGTCCCGCATCATTAATAAAATTACGTTGGGTAGCAAAAGAATCTTCAATGCGCTCCATCATGGCATTAAAAGTACGACCCAACTGAGCTAGTTCGCCCTTACCTCGGATCTGGATGCGCTGGCTGAGGTCAGATTCGGAAATTGATTTGAGAGTATTGGAAAAGTTTCTTAGAGGAGCGAGTATTCTGCCTGCTGCTAACCATGCCATTATCGAAGCTAGTAAAATCGTTAACAATAGACCCTGGACGACGGTATGAAAAGAACTCAAAACCTCCTGTCGTTCTCCTGCGGTGAGATGAGCCACCACAAACACTCCAATAACTTTTTCTGTGGTTTTAATTGGTTCTGCTTTATAGAGAATGCTACCTACTTTTGGATCGTCTATTGGTATTTCATCTTCTTCTTCGGTTGCGATTTGTTGCCAATGGTTCATTATCTCCGAACCAGGAGCGATCGCTTTGGGTAGAAAAGGAGTATTGGTTTTGTAAAATAAACCGTTAACAATAGTAATAAAATAATTGTCATCTTCAGCTCTATTGGTCGAAATAAATTCATCAAAAGCAGAATAGACACCTTGATTTACTCCGCCCGTTGCTGTCTTGTCTCGGTTTGATTCGAAGCTTGACTCCAATAAGCTTTCAATCAACTCTTCTTCAAACTCTTCTAATTCTTCTCGCATATCTGTCTCTACCCGCTTAGTTAAATCGGTAATCAGACGATATCTAATTAGAGGAATGGCAATCGCGATTGATAAAACCATCAATATCAAGTACCACAGTAAAATACGAGTACGAGTTTCTCGATAGAATCGTAGTTCGTTTAACCGCTCTATCTTGGCACTAAAATTTTGCCACAACAACGGTATCTTCGCCTTCAAAGGTTTAAGAATTTTCATTCTAGGTCTAGTTGCCAGACAGACAATAAAAATCGCTTCAATCTAAATCTAACAGTCTTTTAACACCGAGCGATCAAGTGTGAAATTCTTCTCATCAAAGTTTCACATCTAGTTCATTGATGATTGCCAGACTAAACACAACCTTCAGATACATAGCTAGTAAATAGGTTTGTATAAAAAAGCTTAGTCGTTCTCTTTCCAATTCTTCTACGCCTCTACTTCAATACTTCATTCCCCACTACCCAAAAAGGAACAATCGTCATGGCAACAACTTCGCCCCGCTCGATTACTACGGCTGAATACCGAAAAATCATGGTTTATTCCCACGATGCTTTCGGTTTTGGCAACATTCGCCGTATGTTGGCAATTTGCAATTATCTGCTGAAACATATTCCCAATCTTTCAATCTTATTAATTTCTGGCTCGCCCATATTGCACGATTTTCGTTTACCTTCGGGACTATACTTCATCAATCTTCCTTGCCTCAATCGCGGACAGTCGGGAATAGCGGTGAAATATCTCAATGCAGACATCAAATCTACTTTGAAATTGCGATCGCAAGTAATTTTAGCAGCAGCCAGAAACTATCAACCCGATCTAGTTTTAGTTGACAAGAAACCAATGGGAATTCAGGGAGAATTACAATCTACCATTGAATATCTAAAAAGTAATCTACCCGTAACTAAATTAGTTTTGCTGTTACGAGATATTTTAAATGCCCCTGAAAAAACAATCGCGGAATGGCAGAGAGAAAACTATTACAGACAGGTAGAATCCCTTTACGATCGCATTCTAGTAGTGGGAATGCAGCAAATCTTCGATCTGGTGCGGGAATATCAGTTTGGTAAGGCAATCGCCGATAAAGTGCACTACTGTGGCTACATTCGTAAAGAGTCGGGTTTGAAAAATCGTCGCACCATCCGACAAGAATTAGGAATTGGTAAAAATGAGAAATTAGTTTTAGTTACTCCTGGTGGGGGAGAAGATGGCTACTGCTTAGTTAACAATTATCTTCAGGGAGTAGTTCAACAAAGTAAGTGTTTTTGGGATCGAAACATTCGTACTTTAATCTTCTGTGGTGCAGAGATGCCACACCAGCACCAACAGCAGCTCGCTCAACAAGCCCAAGGATTACCAGGAGTGACAGTCAAAGAATTTACCAACGACTTGATGAGCTATGTCAATACCGCTGATTTAGTAGTGTCGATGTGCGGATACAACACTATTACCGAAGTCTTACAAAAAGGTAAAAAAGCGATCGTCATACCTCGCATAAAACCTGGAAGAGAACAGTTGATTCGCGCTCAAAGCATGGCACAGGCTGGATTAATCGAGATGATTCATCCAGAAGCATTAGAACCCGATTTATTAATTGAAACTATTTTTGTTGGTTTAACTTCCCCTGAATCTTCCGCCAAAATTGGAAGTCTAGACTTCTCAGGTTTACCACAAGTTACTAACTATTTAACGGCACTTTTATATAGCTTTCATAATAATGAAAAACCTCTAATTATCCAATCATTTTAGTTACTTATCTCCTTATTTATTACCAACTAACCAAAATGAAAAAAGTAATGTTTTATTGCCAACATATCCTTGGCATGGGTCATTTAATTCGCAGTGTGGAAATAGTTAAAGGATTGATTCCTGACTTTAAAATCTGCTTTATTAATGGCGGACAGGTAATTCCCGAATTTGAGTTTCCCCCAGAGATTGAAGTAATCAATATTCCTGCGGTCAAAACTGACAGTGAGTTTAACGAGCTGTGTCCTGTAGATGAAACATTATCTATGGCAGAAGTAGAAAGCATCAGAATTAAAATGCTTTTGGATACCTGCGATCGCTTTAAGCCAGATATTTTAATTGTCGAATTATTTCCTTTTGGTCGCCGACGCTTTTCTTTTGAATTGATTCCTTTAATAGAAAAAGCAAAAACTATGGGAACAATATTTGTTTCTAGCGTTAGAGATATTGTCGTTACCAAACAAAACCTACAGAGACACGAAGAAAATGTCTGTCGTTTAATCAATAAGTATTTCGA
>CAKZYI010000758.1 GCA_937884735.1 uncultured Pleurocapsa sp. | reverse complement strand
AGTTAATGGACAAGATGTAAGAGTAGGTGTGAGGCGCTATAGCATTAGCCAAATGCCCACAGACTTTCCCGTCGGTATTATTTATCCTGACATGTTCGTTGGCGTATATCCTACCCGCGCTGACTCAACCATTATGGTTTATTGCAAGCCAGTAATCAAAGCATTTACCGCCGTTCCTAATCCTACAGGTAACTAAGATGAGTCACCATAAAGGCTACCATTTGGTGTTTGTGGCTCATGGCGATCGCGATGTGGGGTTAGATCAAGGGCGGTTAATCCTTGAACATATCGACCGCGGTCATCAGAATATCTGGACTGCTGCTACTTCTCACAGAAGAAACCAGAAGCTCGATAGTATCCATAAACGAGGGGGAATGTTACCGCCAGCCTTTAGAGTACCGTTGGTTACTCAACTAACCGTCTCTACTACTCCGATTAATTTGTCTCATGTTAGAGGAGTTGACGGTAATTTCTATCAAATCTCACCCTACGAGATGGTCATAGACAAAGGTGGCAAACGAAGCGACTTTGGCATTCATCTTGATTCATCACGATGCACCCAAGTGAGCCATCATGATGAATCAAGAGAACTTTTCTGACTACCAGAATACTATGACTCGCCTTCGGACTGAAGGCGTAGGGAAACTACAGTTAGTTGTAGGGTATAGCTGATGAAAATTGATTATAGCCAGTTACCCAAACATACCCGCATAGCAAATACTGCGATTAGTGTGGCGTTGGGATTTAGTTTAGCTTTTAACTTGGGCAAAGCTACCAAAGTACAGGTAGGTACTGACGGCATCACAATTATTAGAGAGGCCCAGAAAAATCAATCAGAACTTGAAAAGCAATTGCTACTTCAACAGGTACAAAAAGCAGCAATTGATGAGTTGAGAAATGACATTCATGACTTTGCTCGCAGATACGAAGCGGGTCGCGAGCTAAAAGAGCAGGTTGATTTTGTAGCGGATATTGTGCCACGAGAAAACATCGAGGAGTTAAAGGAGAAAATTGGAGAGTCCGAACATACTCTATCGAGAGCGATCGAAGCCGATGGTGTTGAAAATTAAAGCAGAAAATCACAGTCCAGGGTTATGCCGTTGGTGTGTTGAACCAACGGTAGGTCAATACGTTGTGTCTCGACAAGATTGGGCGTACCGTTGGGTATCTGATTATGCTTGCGCTCGATGTGCTGATGGCTGGCTAGAAATTGCCGACGAGCAAAATGAATTGGTTATTTAGTCAATATCAGCATACTGAAAATAAGGGGATTCTGTGTTTAACTTGTGAGAGTTCATGGGCAGTTGAGCAGTTTAGATTATTAAATTTGAAACATGACTACTAATATCGATAACATAGTCGAGTCGATGCCAATTTTGGATGCCCAATCTTGGGTAGATTTGAGACAATATAATTCGTCTCAGCACCAGCGCGGAAGACCAAGCTGGGTGGTAATTTTATGGTGGCTTATACAAGGGGTATTGTTCCCCCTAAGTCTTCATAACTTAAATGGTTTTCGTGGATGGCTATTGCGCCTATTTGGCGCGCAAATTGGTCAGGGGGTTGTAATTCGTCCTACGGCTCGATTTACTTATCCTTGGAAAATTGCGATCGGTGACTATAGTTGGATTGGAGATGATGTGGTTTTGTACAGCGTAGATCGGATTGAAATTGGATGCCATTGTGTCATCTCTCAAAAATCCTATCTTTGCACAGGCAGTCACGATCTTAAAGATCCTAGCTTTAGTTTAATAACGTCTCCTATTAATATTGGTAATGGCGTTTGGGTTGCTACCGATTGTTTTATTGCTCCTGGTGTAGCGATCGGTGCTAATAGTGTTATTGGCGCAAGGAGTAGCGTTTTTCGCAATATCTCTGAGCAAAAAATAGCATGGGGTTCACCATGTACATCTCATCGAGACAGAATAGTGAACCAGTAAAACTGCATTTTTAGTTTGATGTTATGGCAGGGTAACCTGCCAAAAACTAGCTCAAAAGTAAGATTACTAAAAAATGATTGATTTATCAAAATTGTCAATTATCCTTTTAAAGGAACAAAAGCTTATGTTTTTACTGTAGGATGACAATCTAGATATTATTTAAAATAACCATGAAGATGGGTACAAAGAAAAAAAGCAGCGTAATAATACTGTCTAAAACAAATCGTTGGTTTTCCTAGACTAAATATTTTAAAATAAAATTTACAATATAATTAAAAAAAAGAAATTATCTCTAAAAAATTGTACCGAGGTCAAGAATTAAGGTATATTTCTTATAATGTCTATTAGAACAAAAAAATATTTCTTCTAATAAGACAAAATCAAAAGGAAAACAAAAATAATATGAGCGACACGGCTACAGCCCCACTAACAGGAAAAGCTTTGCTTCAAAAAGTAAAAGAGCTATCCCATTTACCAAGACGTGAAACAGCTAAAAAATGCGGATATTTCACAACTACTAAAGACAAGCAAACTCGCGTAAACTTAACTGATTTTTATGATGCAGTGCTTGCTGCAAAAGGTGTTCCTCTAGATCCAGAAGGAGCAAAAGATGGACGAGGACGAGAACCTACTTATCGAGTAAGTGTTCATAAAAATGGTCAAATTGTTATCGGTTCTACCTATACTCAAGCTATGGGTTTAAAGGAAGGAGACAAGTTTGAAATTAAGTTGGGTTATAAACATATTCACCTCAAACAAATTGATGGTGAAGAAAATGGTGCAGCAGACAACTAAATATTATTAATTATATTTTTTGTCTGAAATCGTCTTTGCCAGCGAAGACGATATGCTGTTACCCAAATTACTTAAGATGTTTAATACATCCTGGTTCAAAGTACTTACTTTTTTTGAAGTTTGGTCTGTTCTTTGGTTGCCAATCGCTTTTGTTGTATCTCGGTCAATCGATTGGCAACCAAATGAGCCATTAATACCCAAACAAAAACTTATTTTACTTGCTTCTCTTTATCTTCTCAGCCCAATTGTATTAGGCTGGAAAATTGCTTTAGAAAATTTATCTTTTATAAGTATTGGATTGAATCTAGATGTTAAATTATTTACATCTATTTTGTTGGGTCTAGTTATTGGTCTTGCTAGCTTAATAATTGTCTTTGCGTTTGAATCTATTTTCAATTTAGTAAGTTGGCATTGGCAAAATAGCCCTGAGTTATTTTCTCTGCTTTTACCGATTTTGGTATTAAGTTTATTTATTAGTTTAATTGAAGAGTTAATATTTCGCGGCTATGTGTTCAATACGTTAGTTAGCGATTATTCTTACTGGATCTCTGCAATAGTATCTAGCCTCATTTTTGCAGCACTACATTTGATTTGGGAAAGAAAAGAGACGTTACCTCAAATCCCAGGTTTATGGCTAATGGGGATGATTTTAGTTGGAGCAGAGATAGTAAATCGCGGTAGTCTTGGATTGGCAATAGGTCTTCATGCAAGCTGGATTTGGGGATTAACCTGCATTGACTCAGCACAATTATTAACCTACGAGCGAAAGAATTCTTGGTTGACAGGATTTAACCAACAGCCACTAGCAGGAATTGCAGGTATGTCTTGTTTAGCTATTACTGGCTTTGCTTTGTGGTTAGCAGCATACAATAATTTTGTCTGGTAGTCTTGATTTGTTTCATTTCACCATCACGATCGCGTATCACAAACTTGTTTTAAAAACCTTTTGATTTGCCAATAGTCATAAAACCATATTTTTCAAAAATAGCTTGAGCTTGAGGACTAAATAAAAATTCTAGTAATTGTTTAGCTGCTTCGCGATGATTACTATCTTTAACTACTGCAATAGGATAAATTGCGGGGGAATGAGTTGCTTGTAATGCAGTAGCAACAATTTTTACTTTTTTTGTCGTTGCAAGGTCGGTACGATAAACGATCCCTGCTTCAATATTTCCTGTAGCAACATAGTTCAACACCTGACGAACATCTTTACCATATACTGTCTTGGTTTTGACATCATTAATCAAATTGAGATTAGTTAGAATTTCTTGAGCATATTTCCCAGCAGGGACACTATTGGGATCGCCCAAAGCAATTTGTTTAGCTGATTGTCCAATTAAATCATCGAAGTTATTAATTAATTGATTATCTTGAGGTGTGACTAGCACCATCTGATTTTTGACTAAATCTTGGCGAGTTTCGTTTAGAATTAGTTCTCGATCTGCTAAATCATTCATCTGTTGAGGTGCAGCAGAAATGAAAATATCTACTGGTGCGCCTTGTTCTATTTGTCGTTGTAGAGAACCAGATGAACCAAAATTAAAGATAATCTTTGCTTGAGGATACTTATTTATATAGAGCTGTTCGATCTCGCGGAGTACATCCTGCATACTAGCAGCAGCAGATAAAATAAGCTCTGGGGTATCAATATTTTGCTTGCTATTAGATGGCTTCTGTTCAACAGTACTTGGTAAAGCCACGTCATTGGGCTTATTACAACCACTAATCAACCCTGCAATTAAAAACTGAAATATCAATAATTTTTGAGCTAAATTTTTGAATATTATTGTTGCCATAAAATGCAAAAGTCTAAATCATTTTATACGTGGCGATGTTTGAAACCTACAAATAGTGCGAAGCAATACATTATTTGTTGTTGGAACTAATTATTGTTATTGACATGACCATATATATCATAGTGGTTTCTGAATAAAAAATATTTTACGCCTAGTGTGAATTAGCTTCGTTGAGAGGTTATTAGTTCGTAGCCTTTAGCCTTTAGCAACGAACAGAGTTCGTTCCAGAGCGAAGCTCTGGGCGCAGCAAAGCTGTCGCGCCTTTGGCTTTCAAAGCTATTCAATAAGATAATCATTTCTACTTTGATTTACGTGATTGCTTAATTTATAAGCTATTCCATACATCATTTTAATTCACACTAGGCGTATTTTATGAGATGAAAAGCGAAGACACCATCTCACAAATATTACAATTGCCAGAAAATAAATTTGAAGTAGCAAAGAAAAAATAATATTTAATTCTATAATTACTCTGAGAATAAAAGGTTTTCTATCACAGGCTTGTCAGCAATCTTGTCTAAACCAGCCGATTCTAAATATTCACTCCACAAATTGCACCAATTCTCTTGTGATGATTTTTCCGAAATTAAAATATTGAGCGCGTCGTACCAAATTCCTTGCTGGGCATAGGTGGAAGCCAACTCTAATTTTGATGTTGATGGGGTTTTAATATTTTTTGGGGCAACACGCTTAATCCAAGATGTCACTACTGGATCGTTGGGGTTGGGTCGATCGCCGCATATCAAAATTACCGCCCATTGATAATTTTTGCCTAGTTTCAAAATTGGCGCATCATCAGCCAGTCTAATGCCCGTAACACCTGCTCTTTCTGTTAATTCTACTGATTGTTGCCAATGGGGAATGTTGCCTTCTTCTCTAATGCTAAGAATAGCTTGCTTGGCAGATGTTTTGGGAAGATAGATCCACAGATCGGGACGTTCTAATGTGGTCAATCCATAGTTTTGTTGGGGGACTATGGCAGCTAGGTTAAAGCGATCGCCTGCATTGGATTGAGGCAACAGGGAATCGACAGCACATTGAGTAGTTTGGCGAGAGGCTGCTCCCTCAGTGCGTTTGGGCTGTTCTTCTTCTGGAGGTGGTTGAAACCTAACGGTCGTTTGAATTTCAGCGATCGCTGTATTTGTAAGAGCAAAGCCAAACACAATTAGTAAAACAAATAAGATTAAATTGTAATAGGACTTCATGCTATAGATGTTTACTTTAAAAAGTTTATAGTTATTCATCGATGGCAAATTCATATCTAAATAGCAAGATTGAAAATCGATTGGGCGGTGCTATAAACGTACCAACTTAGATTAGGACAGTACAAAAGTTATTAGTTCGCAAGTAGCAAGTAGCAATTTTTCTAAGTGTCCTAACTTTGATACGTATTGCTATATCTGCACCTTTTCGCCTTTTATCACGACTTATTCTGCTCAAGTTGCTCAACTAAATCTTCTATAAATATGCTGTTTTTGCCTATTTTTGCTCAAGCAAAATACTGCTGGTTGCGATAAAACTGCTTGGGCGTAACGCCTGTATTTTTTTTAAATGACGATGAAAATAGCTTTGATTGCCAAATCCGCAAGCTGTTAGATCTATTCCTCAAAATTTATTTTGCCAAAGATAGGACATGAGTTTTGATAGTCTGGGATCGAATAAATTAGCGATCGCACTGTAAAATTCAATAGTTTTTATTATGTTACTTGAGAGCGATCGTTAAAATTTAATCTCCTTTACATTTGTACAGTTATCGATCGCATTTATGGCAGTTGTGTTCAATCCACAGATTTTGCTGGTTTCAATCTTTTTATCTACACATCCCACTCAAGCTATGGAATAGTTTTGGGGTTCTATTTAATTTAGCCCTTTATAATATTTATTTTGGCTATGACCAGAGCGACTCATTCTATAAGAATATTCACTAACTGACGGGTTGAGTAATCTGGGATCGATAGTTTTCCCTGTTTTTTGCCAGTCTTTTGCTTTGGCAACAACCGAAGTAAGTTTGCCATCTTGCTGACGAGATACTAGCAGCCAAATAGTGCTATGTTGAGAACAGAAAAATTCTTCAATCCAGCGATTACAGTCTACATAAACAGACCTTTGATTAGCTAAAAAAGATGCTTTTTTGCGAGTAATATTCAAATTTTTCTGAATCTCATCTGCATTTTGATAGTGCAGATAATATTTGACACTATTCATTCTCCAAAGTCTTTGATGACAATGAGGACAGGAAAAATGATTTACTCGACGACGACTACTGCGTTTGTTAGGCATGGTATTTAATTACAATCTACAATCGCGTCTACAGATCGATTTTTCTAAGCCATAGATCTAAGCTACAGAATAGTTTCGGGGTTCTATGGTGTAAGTTACGCCACGATATTTTCTGATTCCCTCCCGTAGTTGGGGCTTAATAGTTCTAACGGGGATGGGAACGTTATAGCTTTGCCCTTTGAACTGGGCAATCTGATTGCTGGGGACGGTTTCACATTTGATGTTGGAAGCTGCGTAAGTCTGACCCATAAAACGTAATTCCATGATTTTGATACTCCTTTATTGCTAAATAGCTAGTTGTTGAAATTTCTCTTATAAATATTATGAATTGTGTTTTTGGGAAATTCTATAGGGTAAGTTCAGGTATTTGTTCGGGTAAATTCTGCTTTTTTCAGGTAATAAGAATATTAAACAAATCATAAGTAAATATATTTTTGACAATTGCGATAATTCCTGCAAAATCGAGGTTGAAAACCTGTATGATTTAAAATTATTTGTCAATAAAACACATAAAAACATCTAAATTGAACTACTATAAGTATTTATTCTTCGGATTATTTATTAGTAGTAATATCTTTGTTACTGCACAAGCTCAGGTTGCAGTGGATGGCACTACCAACACAAAATTAACGCCTACGGATAATGGTATTACTATCGATGACGGCGATCGCATTGGTGATAATTTGTTTCACAGTTTCCAAGATTTTTCTATTTCTGAAGGCAGTTCGGCTACCTTTAACAATGCCCTAGATGTAGAGAATATCTTTTCTCGCGTTACGGGAGGAAATATATCAGATATTAATGGCGCAATAAATGCCAACGGTGGCGCAAATTTATTATTAATCAATCCTGCGGGGATTGTCTTTGGAGGAAATGCCCGCCTCAATATTGGCGGTTCGTTTTTAGCTACTACTGCCGATAGTTTGCTGTTTGAGGGGAGTGAGTTTAGTGCGGTAAATCCTCAAGCTGCACCCATATTAACGATCGATCGTCCCATTGGTTTAAACTTTGGCAACAACCCTGGGAATATTATCAATCGTGCTAATTTTGGTTTGCAAACGACTTCAGTAGATATTGGTTTGATACCAGAATTTACGGTACGGGATTCAGTGGGATTGGAGGTTAACAACGGCGAAACTATTTCCCTAATTGGTGGCAATATTATCATGGAAAATGCAGCAGGAATTAGTTCACCAGGAGGAGTAGTTGAATTAGGTGGCTTGTCCGAAGCAGGAACAGTTATGTTAGACCCAAGCCCGATCTTTCCTGAAGGAATAGAGCGAAGCAACGTTACTTTAACCGAACAATCTAGAGTTAACGTAAGTGCCAATGGTGGAGGAGTAATTAATATTAATGCCAAAAATTTAGAGCTATCACAACGAAGCGAACTGTTGGCAGGTATAGCTGAAGATAGCAATTTTGAAACTAATGCTGGAGATATTAATATTGACGCAACTGAGTTAGTAAAAATCGTGGGCGAGTTAAATATTTCCACGGCAGAAACCTTTGAAAAGCAATCGAAGCACAAACCTTTGCCAGAGATTATGGTACGGGAATTCGTAATACTGTTGGTTTATCATCGGTTAGAAGAAATACAGATGGCAGCCAAGCCGTGGGGAATGGGGGGGATGTCAACCTGACGACAGAGACATTGGAGTTAGAAAACGTTGCTGTAATTGACACGAGTGTTTTTGGCACTGGCAATGGTGGTGATATTAATGTTAACGCCAACAGCATTACTCTAACTGGCAACCTGAGTACTTTTATATCTCAGGTTAGAGGGTTTGACTTACCTCTCGTTAGAGAACAAGGTAAGGGCAACGGTGGCAACCTCAACATCAATACGGACTCAATTAGTTTTGACGAACTTACAGGAATCTTATTAGACGTGCAGACTGGGGCTAGAGGTAACGGTGGAGACATAAATATTAACGCTACGGGAAATGTCGATTTTATTAATGAAGAGGGTTTTACTTTTGTTCTGACACAATTAGGTAGTGAGTCGATTGGCAGTGCGGGTAATATAAACATCAACGCAGGTTCATTTGCGGCAAATCCAGGTTCATTAATTTTATCGGACACCCAAGGGATAGGGAATGCAGGAAATATTAGCATCACTGCGGAAAATGATATTACTTTTAGTAGCACTCAAATCCAGTCTCAAACCATAAATAATGCGGTAGGCGATGCGGGTGATATTAATATTGTGGCTGGAAATTCTTTTATCGTTGGCGATGGTAGTTTGATTTTAGCCGATACACAAGCAGAGGGAAATGGGGGCAAGATTGTTGTTAATGCAGGCGATCGCATTTTATTATCGGGCTTTTAGGCGGCGGGGTTTCCTGCTCAGGTTTCTGCTGGTGT
>CAKZYI010000757.1 GCA_937884735.1 uncultured Pleurocapsa sp. | reverse complement strand
GGTGGCGATGGTGGTTTGGTGGAAGTTTCAGGGAAAGATTTACTCGTCTTTACAGGCATAGTTGATGCGGGTTCAGATCTCGGACAAGCAGGGGAATTATTATTAGACCCCAAAAATATTACTATTGGCGATCCTGATAGTCCTTTGGCAACGTTATTTAATCCTAATCCAGAAGGACAAGCTGGTACTTTAGTAGGATTTGCTTTCTCAATTGCTACAGTGGGCGAAGACATATTAATAGGCGCACCCAATTATGATTCATCAGACGGCATTGCCAGTGCGGGTCAAGCTTTCTTATTCGATCGCAATGGTCAAAATCCAATCACTTACGATAATCCAAATCCTATAGTAAATGGTAACTTCGCAGTTTCAGTAGCACCAGCAGGAAACGAGCAATTTTTGATTGGTGCTATTCGTAATTCATCAGGCGATCAAAATCTTAGAGATGGACAAGTTTTCTTGTTTGATAAGCAAAGCACAGAGCCACTTCAGACCTATAACAACCCTAATCCTGATGCAGCGTTTATTGGAAGTATTGGATCTGGGTTAATTCGAGATCAAAACTTTGGGGTATCTGTCGCAGCTATTGGTGACAATAGTATTATAGTTGGCGCACCCGCTCATGCATCAGGGGGAGTGGAACAAGCAGGTCAGGCTTTTTTGATAGATCGTAACAATGGCAATCTATTACAAACTTTAGACAATCCTAATCCCGTCGATCAAGGAAATTTTGGATTGTCTGTTTCTGAAAGCGTTGACAGTAGTATTATAATTGGCGCGCCTAGCAATACTTCAGGAGATATTGCTGGCGCAGGACAGGCATTTTTGTTTTCAAATGACGGGACGCAACTTTTAACTTTAGACAATCCTAATCCTACGTCTGCTATTATTACCGACTTTGGTAACTTTGGTGCTTCTGTTGCAGGAGTAGGAAACAATCTTTTAATCGGCGCACCTGAAAATACCTCTGGAGGAGTTGAAGGTGCGGGACAGGCTTTCTTGTTCTCAAGTGACGGCACACAACTTCTAGCTTTAGACAATCCTAATCCTGACGTTGCTATTAACAGTAATACTTTTGGTGGTTTTGGTTCTTCAGTAGCAGAAGTAGGAGACAGTTTTCTAATAGGTGCGCCTGAAAATACGTTAAGCAATAGTTCGGGAGATATTGAAGGTGCAGGACAAGCTTTTGTTTTCACCAATGACGGTACGCTATTAGAAACATTAGATAACCCTAATCCTGGCTTCGGCAATGGAAACTTTGGTAATGCAGTAGCGGGAGTTAATTCCGATACAGTAATTGTTGGTGCAACAAATAATGGTGACGCTGAATCGGGTACATCTCAGGCGGGAGAAGCCTTTATTACCCGTACTGGTCAACCTACTTTTACTCAAATTGAAACTATCGAAAATTATAATACCTTAGTCATAAACCCTGGTGATTCTTTTGCTATTTCTCCTGACACAATCACCACCATTACCAACACAGGTACAGATGTAACCCTACAAGCCAATAACGATATTCGGATTACTACCCAAGAGCTTCGCTTTGATAATCCTGAAGGCGATGGTGGTAGTTTGACCCTGCAAGCGGGAAGAAGTGTTGATGTCAACTCCAGCATCGTTTCTGACAACGGTAATATAACTATTATTGCCAATGAGACCGCAGAGAATGGTACTCAATTTGATTTCCGCGATCCTGGGGTAGCAGATATAACTGTCTCTGATGACGTGCTGTTGGATGCAGGTACGGGGGATGTAACTCTAATTGTCAGAGATGGCGGAGGAGATTTAGGCAACGTTGATGTCGATAGTATCATTGGAGATAATATCAATTTAAGTACTCAACAGGGAACAGTTACCGTTGACGGTACACTTTCTGGTATCGACAATACCGCAGCTAGCAGCATTATTCTCAATGGTGGTGCAGTTAACGTAGAAAATCCTGAAGAACAGTTGGTTAGTGATGATGTTAATATTTCTGAATCTGGCATTACTGAACCTATTATTCCAGATGTAGAACTTGTTCCTCCTCTGCCCAATATTTTAGTCCCCGAAGAGATAACTGCGGAGGAAAACGAGACAGAGATTCCTGTTAGCTTGGGCAACATAGCATTTGAGCGTAGTGTTAACGAAGATAACTACATTCAAACGCTCCTACCTTTAATTGATTCCGACTTCACTAGGGAATATGAAAGTTATTATGGTCGCTCTTCATTCAACAATAGAAATCGTGAAGATGGAATTCAGGTTAATTTACCCCAAGTAAAACAAAATTTAAAAAGCGTTGAAGAATCTACGGGAGCAAAACCAGCCTTGATTTATGTAGCATTTTTTCCTACTGGAGTGGATGCAATTCAAGGACGCAATAGTAATATTTTGCCCCAAGTTGACGACCAGTTAGAATTAATTGTCATAACTGCAGCAGGAGAACCAATTCGCAAGCAAATCTAGGGTGTGACTAGAGCAGCCGTAGATCTAGTTGCTCGTCGTTTTTCCGACAGCATTTTTTACGAACTGCCTG
>CAKZYI010000756.1 GCA_937884735.1 uncultured Pleurocapsa sp. | reverse complement strand
CCAACATAGATGGTGGACTCCTGCATTGCTGGGAGGAGTTTGGGGGTTGATTCCTTGTGGTTTTTTATATGCAGCCCAATTAAAAGCAGTTGAGACAGGAGAATTGTTGGGCGGGGCAACAACTATGTTCTGTTTTGGTTTAGGAACAGCACCAATGATGTTGGGTGTTGGAGTATCTGCCTCTAAGATTGGTGCGGATCGTCGCAGTCAGCTGTTTCGATTAGGGGGATGGGTCACTTTAACCATTGGTGTCCTGACTCTGTTGCGGACAGATGCCATGATTGACTATACGGGACATGGCGCATTAATTCTGTTGATGTTAGCTTTAGCTGCTCGTCCTTTAAGTACGTTTTGGTCTGCACCTTTGGAATATCGTCGGATAAGTGGGGTTGGTGGTTTTATTTTGTCTTTGGCGCACACAGCACATATGCTAGATCATTCTTTAAACTGGAATTTGGATGCGATCGCTTTTATGTTGCCTCAACACCGTTTAGGCATTAGTACTGGCATTTTGAGTTTGTTTTTACTTTTTCCTGCTGCATTAACAAGTAGCGATCGCGCTATGAAGACTCTTGGTACTAGATGGCGCAAAATTCATTTATTAACCGTACCTGCTTTAGTTTTTGCCGTCACCAATGTAATTCTATCAGGGTCTCTTTATTTGGGAGACTTACAGCCAACTATAGAAAGTAAAATTAGAGTTGGATTAGTTTTGTTTCTAGGACTATTAATCTTGTTAATGCGATCGCGCAATACTGCTAAAGTAAAAACTGGCGGACAATGATCGAAATTACTATCAATCAAAAAATGGTGGGCATTTAAAAACATTTTTGTTGATCAAACACAACTGCACTCGATACCCACCATACTGCTAGTAAGTTGACAGGGATGTTAAGAAGCCATTGCCACTTCTACCATCTGTTGTAGTTCGCCACTTTGATATAGTTCAATCGCGATATCAGAGCCACCGACAAACTCTCCATCAATATAGATTTGAGGAATTGTTGGCCAGCTAGAATATTCTTTGATTCCTTGACGAATTTCTTGGGCGGCTAAAATATCAAAGGTTTCGTACGGTACACCAAGGGTATTAATAATTTGCACTACATTGTTGGAAAAACCACACTGGGGCATTAATTTTGATCCTTTCATGAAAACCATAATTTTGTTTTCATTAACTAATTTTTCGATTCTTTCCTTTACTTCAGGTGTCATAATTCTTCTCTACCTATTTTTTAAGCTAATTGAATTGGTTAAGTGAACGATCTAAATTTTACTAAATATCAAATATTCAATATTTAATATCAAACGGTTTGACCAGTAGCTTGCCAAGCTTCAGGGGTAAAAGTCTTTAATGATAAAGCGTGTATAGTTTCTGTTGCCAGCTCATCTTGCAATACACCATAGACCATTTGATGCTGTTTAACTCTAGTTTTACCCGCAAAGTCTTCGCTAACGATGATTGCTTCAAAGTGCTGCCCATCACCGACAACTTTTACTTCAGCATTAGACAAACGTTCTTTGATTATTGTTTGCACTTGTTCGGGACTAATCATAATTTGCTGTGTTCTACCAAATAAAATTTATAGATTAAGTATCAATTACTATTACGATTTAAATTTTAGCTGTTTTAAGCAACAAACTTGCTGCAATAATACTATTGTGGATCTCCAGGAACAGGATTTGGTATGGATGGAGGTACAGAAGAAGGTACTTCAGGTGCAACATCTTCAGTAGATTGCTCAGACGCTGGTGGAATATTTACTGGAGGGTTATTACCTTTGCCTGGAGGGGTAAAAGGAACATCCACAAAGCCAATTTCCAATAGCTGTTCGTAAGCTTTTTTACCCAATCCACTACCAGGACTTTGGGAAGTAATAATTTGCACTAAAAGAGGAATAGATAACTCTGGTTTTTCTTGAGCTCGATGAACCAATGCTAGTTGATAAGTCGCATTATCTCTTTCTATACCTGTTTCTAGAGCCTTTTTTCGATGAGATTCTGCGGCTGCATTATCTAAACCAGTAAAACTATTAAATAATTGCAGATAAAAGTTAGACAGCTGATTATATACTTGTCGCGCGCTCTGCAATTTTTGAGCAGCAACATTATAATCTTGACTATCAACGGCTCGATCCGCTTCATCCATCAATTGTTTGCCACCTTCAATACTAAAAATGCTTCCTGGTGGAGCTTGTGGAATAGACTCCCTTGGTTCTGCAATCTCTCCAGAAGAACCTTCAGAACCCTCGGTTTCTTGGGCATTAATAGAAGTAATGGGAAGGCTGAATAAAAATAAACTCAGAAATAATAGGTAGCGGACAGAAAAGTTAATA
>CAKZYI010000755.1 GCA_937884735.1 uncultured Pleurocapsa sp. | reverse complement strand
AGACGGATCAGGAATAAACTTGTAGCGCAATCAGTGTACAGATCGGCATGAATAATATTACCACCATTGGCATAAATAAAATTGGCAATCTTTGCCACTAAGCCAGGGCTGTCGGGACAAGAAATTAATAAGGTTGCAGTAGGCTCAATCATAAATATCTAAATGAGTCGCACTTTCTAACTACTACTAATACTAAAATGATAACTTTTAGAGTCAGGCATAAAAGCATAACAGATGAATTGAAACATATAGGACTTTTTTTAGCCAAATTTTATTTGATACCCTAGTTTTGGGCAAACTAAAATCATGCCCTCGACCATATAATTTAAACAAATATACTTAAGTCAAATATGTTTGGTTATCAGTATCTTTATTTCATCCCATATTTATATATACAGAAAAATCTAAGTTTTAAAATTTCCGTCTTATCTCTATAGTCCCTAGAGTGAGTCGAAAATCCACTTTATCTTCACTTTAAGGTTGAGCAACAAGAGCAATATTCAGTCAGAGCCATAACTATTATCATGAACAGCCAAGACAAGCCTTTAGAAGCTAATGACAATCTAGACGAATCATTAGAAGCTTCAAATCTAAGCAAGCAGGAAAACAAAGATGATTTAGCAGATTTGTGGACAGAAGAAGGAGATCCTGAATCTGTAACTGAATTTATTAATGCTGCCGATGCCAATTTTAATGCCGATAACATTGAAAATTCAGAAGCTAAAGTTTCCGAAAATGCTCAAAAACCCTCCAAGAAAAAAGAAATTGCCGAGTTGGATTTTGATAATTGGGATTTTCGCGATGCTCTATCGATAGAAGCAAACAGTGAACCAGAATCTCCAACAGACTTAGATATGGAAAGCGAGTTATTTCAAGAAGATAATTCAGAAAACCTAAATTTAGATAGTTCTGATGTGGAATTAGATGATTTGGGAGAATTTGAGGCTCTTGTTTCTCAGACAGAAAACGTTTCTGAAACTATTGCCAATGATGAGCTTAGTCTGAATAGTTCTGATTTAGATTTAGGTAGTTTAGGCACATTGGATGAAGAACTAGACTCTTTAACAGTCGAAGCATTAGACAGTCTTGATAGTGACGATCTCGATAGCTTGCTAGATTTAGATTCAGACTCAAATTCTCTAGATGCACTAATTTTAGACTCCAACACCAACTTAGAAGATCTAGAAAGTACTTTAAATTCTGATTCAGAACTATCTAATTTAGATTCTCTATTTGATGAAGAATCAAAAGCTTCTCCTACTACTACACCAACTCTTTTTACCCCATCTCAGTCAGCACCAAGTGTAGTACAGAAAACCTCCGCGCCCCCTCCTACTACTGCAAAAGCTCAAGGTTTCGATCAAACCATGAGAGTTTCTGTTAGAAAGCTAGATGATTTGAACAACCTAATTGGAGAATTAGTAGTTAAACGCAATCGTTTAGAAGATGACCAAGAAAGATTGCGTCGCTTCTTGGATAACCTGCTGGGTCATGTTACCTCTTTAGGTGAAGCAGGTGCAAAAATGCACGATATGTATGAGCGATCTCTTTTAGAAGGTGCATTAATCGCCAGTCGTCAGTCTCGTGCTAACTCTGCTGTAACTGCGGGAAACGGTTCTAGTTTTGGAGGAGATGAACCTAAAGAAGAGGGACTAGACGCTTTAGAAATGGATCGTTTCAACGGTTTCCATTTACTTTCTCAAGATATTATTGAGCTAATTGTTAGAGTTCGTGAGGCTGCATCTGATATTCAGTTTGTAGTTGATGAAACCGACAAAGTTGCACAAACCTTCCGTCAGGTAACTAGCCAGCTACAGGATGGGATGAACTCTTCCCGTATGGTCGCATTTGGACAGAGTGCTGACCGCTTGCCAAGAGCAATTCGAGATATTTCGCGTAAACAGAAAAAACAAACCAAACTCCACGTTGAAGGTAAAGATGTTTTGATTGACAAAATGATTGTAGAGCATCTTTACAATCCGATGACTCATCTAGTCAACAATGCAATTTCTCATGGTATTGAAACTCCTGAGAAAAGATTGAAGGTAGGTAAGTCAGAAGCAGGGAATATTAATATACGAGCATTCATTCAAGGAAACCAAACCGTAATTACCGTGACCGATGATGGTGCGGGAATAGATCCTGAAAGAGTAAAAGCTAAGGCGATTGAAAAGAATCTAATTACCTGGGCGACGGCTCAGAATCTTTCCGACCAGCAAGTTTATGAATTGCTTTTCCATCCTGGGTTTAGTACCAAGGATGAAGCAGATGATTTTGCTGGGCGAGGCGTGGGAATGGATGTAGTCAATACCGACCTTAAAAAAATTCGGGGTTCAATTAGTACTGAATCGGAAATAGGTAAGGGTACAACCTTTACTATTCGTCTACCTTTAGTGTTGAGTATTTGTAAAGCTCTAACCTGTGTAGATAATAATAGTAAAATAGCATTCCCTATTGATGGGGTAGAAGACACCAAAGAATATTTGCCTAGCGATATTCAAACTAATTCTAATGGTGTACGCTGTATCTCTTGGAAGAATACTTTGTTACCCTTAAGACCTCTTGGTGGTTTGTTAAACTACAATCGTCAAATTCGCCGAGCAGGGATTTACAATGCTAATCAAAACAACGATGATACTATTTCAGTAATTATTCTTCGTAGTTTGGATAATCTACTCGCAGTAGAAGTCGATGAAGTCCGAGCAGAACAAGAGATTGTAATCAAACAAATTGACGGCCCAATTCCCAAGCCACCTGGTATTGCAGGAGCTACGGTCTTGGGTGATGGTACTATTATGCCTATTGGTGACGTACTAGAGTTGATTGAGATTGCTCAAGGTAAAAGAACTATTGAAATTGGCTTTGATGTTCTCAATGGTCAAATGGGTGCTAAACCTGTTCAGACTGAAACTATCCAGCAAGAGCCTATGGTATTGGTAGTTGATGACTCGATTACAGTTCGAGAGTTACTATCGATGAGTTTCAACAAGCTGGGTTACCGTGTAGAACAAGCTAGAGATGGTCAAGAAGC
>CAKZYI010000754.1 GCA_937884735.1 uncultured Pleurocapsa sp. | reverse complement strand
ATAGACTGTAAAAACGCAAATGTCCAAGGTTATTTACGCCTGTAATAAATTAATCAAAAACGCCATAAACTGACCCTGATCGGGGGATATCTGCATGATCTTTGCATGATGAAGATCGGTTTCTTGACGTAATTTGGTTAGTATCTCGGCTTCTCTTAAGGATACTGCCAATAGGTATTCGTATACTTGGCTATCTAATCCAAAGCTAATTTTCCCCATGACAAATATTGGCGTTGGTGGCGTGATGTACAAAAATAATCATAATACTGTTTTCTCTTAAAGCATTTTTCTCTAATTGAAGAGTCAAAAGCCAAAAACATCAAAAAATAAATTGAAGATAGCTCTGCTGGCAGATTACAATAATTGTGAATCTTAGATTAAAAATAAAAGCCTAAATTATATTTTTGTAATGAGTGTATTTCAAGTAGTTCAGATTATATGGGCAATATGTGCCTTCCTATCAATAGTATTTATTTTATTGCATAGTCCCAAAGGCGACGGCTTGGGTGGTATTGGTGGACAGTCTCAAATGTTTACTAGTACTAAAAGTGCAGAAAATGCTTTAAACCGTATTACCTGGGGTTTGGGTATTTCTTTTATAACTTTGACTGTTGTTTTGAGTGCAGGCTGGATTAGCTAGGTCTTAAAAATGGATAAGTGGCGATGTTCGTGGCAAAAATTTGTTGTGTTAGCGATCGCCACTTGGTCGATTATCTTCGTTTTGGGTATAATTGCTCTTGCACCACCTCAATCTGCTTTTGCCCTACCTAGATCTAGGGTTCACGAACTACCTCCATCTCTGGCGAAGTGGTCGGATGTAAGAGATCGCAGCGATTATTTTAAAAAAATTGAAGTGACTCCTTTGGGATATTTGATTTGGTCAGAATTTCCAGTAAAGGTCTATATACAGCAGCCAAGCAAATTTTCTGATTCTGCCGCAGATCAGCGTTATCAAGAATGGGTCAATGCTGTGAGAAAAGCAATTGCTGAATGGAAGGTTTATTTACCCCTCAAAGAGATAATCAAAGAAGAACAAGCTGACATCACTGTATTGCGATCGCAACCAAAAAGAGAAGCAAAATTAAATCCTGAGACGGGATTATATGATATTCCTAGAGCAGTCACCGCAGAAACTAGCTACAAGTTTTATATCAAGCAAAACCCTGCAACTATTGCTCATAAAATGAAAGTAGAAATTAGTCCTAATTATGGGGGAATATCTCTCTTGGCGACTGTTCGTCATGAGTTAGGTCATGCTTTGGGAATTTGGGGTCACAGTCAGAATAAAGCCGATGCTCTTTATTTTTCTCAAGTGAGCAATCCTCCAGGGATTTCTTCTAGAGATGTCAACACTCTCAAAAAGATTTATCAACAGCCTACTAAATTGGGTTGGGAAATTTAATTGTCTCGATTTGGCTTCCTTAAAAGGGGCGATATTCTATATTAAAGGTCACACCGTCTTCTTGAAGACTTGAGCGGTCTAAATCTCTTTCTATGATGGGAATACCCCAATCAACTCTGGCGCGGAAATTATCGCTGACTAGCAATCTAATACCCAAGCCCGCAGCTATCAAAGTAGATTCATCCAATTCCAAATCATCATTATTCCAGGCTGTACCAAAGTCGATAAAGGGAATAAGTTGCAATACAGCATTTAGACTGTCTATTTCTAGCACAGTCGCCTCGAGTTCGGTTGAGGCAAAAACACCGTTATCTCCTGCTAGAGAGTTGCGAGCATAACCACGAAGAATAAAAGCTTTCTCTTCTCTACCCAGAGTAAATAATTTACGAGGGTTTTGTTCAAAATAAACCAAAGCACGATCGCTTAATTGCCAGTAGGACTGGAGAGATAGTTCTAAATCTGGAGTTATTTTGCGTAAATAAGTAGTTTGTCCCCGCCAGATGAAAAAATTACTGTCTGGAGCATTATCATTTTGAGTGGCATCAAAAATATCCACTCCCAAACTTAATTGCGATCGCAAATTAAAGCGATCGTATCTGCCTCTTTTGATATAGTCTTGATAGAAATTAATCGAAGAAATATTTATTTCTCCATCTTGATTGGCACTTCTGTTGATAGGAAAAGGCTCATCAAATAAAGTAGTCTGTGTATGGGAGTTTAATAAAGCAATCCCCAGGGCAAGTTCTCGATCTGGAGTCTGATAAATTGGCTGACGTGCAAAAACTTGAAATGCACTAAAGTTGAGGTCTAGATCTAGAACATCTAAAGGCTCTTGAATTGCCTCTAATTTTCCTACACCATATGAGATACCAACTGTTCCATCACGAGAGTTGATTGGAAATATTCCGCTTAAATTATCTAAAGAATTTCTGCCATCAGTATTAGTATAAGCGGCAAAAAAGCGATCGCCAAAACCCAATAAATTATCGTGATTTATCTTTAGTTGACGACGCAAACTACCCGAAC
>CAKZYI010000753.1 GCA_937884735.1 uncultured Pleurocapsa sp. | reverse complement strand
TTGATGTTCCCAGAATCTTCGATTCTGGACGAAGCATAGCTTCGTGTCCCCCAGTAAAACCAAATAAGTAACTTTGATGAATCGAATTTATTATCATTTGGGAATACCAAAGCCTCACGAGATAACAACAATTTAACGATTTTAAAAATATGAAAAAATTCCGCCTAGCAATCAATACCAGACGGAAAAGAATTATCAATTAACAGCTAACGTAATTATTAACTGCCTATTATCTATTGCTTTACGCTTTAGCTTCTTGACGTGCTTTAGCTTCAGCAATTACTTCTTCAGCGACGTTCTTAGGACATGGTGCATAGTTACCAAATTCCATAGAAAATTGACCGCGACCAGAAGTCATAGTACGCAAATCACCAATGTAACCAAACATTTCACTCAAAGGTACGTCGGCTTTGATGCGGACACCCATAGGAGTAGAATTTTGAGACTTGATCATGCCACGACGACGGTTGAGATCGCCAATCACATCTCCCATATGGTCATCAGGAGTAAATACGTCTACATTCATTATAGGCTCAAGAATTTGAGGCCCTGCTTTTGGTAACGATTGACGATAGCCAGATTTAGCAGCAATTTCAAAAGCGATCGCACTTGAATCTACAGGGTGATAAGAACCATCTTTGAGGGTTACTTTCAAATCCACACAAGGGAAACCAGCTAGAACACCTTTTTCAATGCTATTGGCAAATCCTTTTTCTACCGCAGGCCAAAATTCACGAGGAACATTACCACCAGTAACTTTAGACTCAAACTCAAACCCAGAACCAGGTTCGCCAGGCTCAATAGTATAGTCTATTTTACCAAACTGACCAGAACCACCAGACTGTTTCTTGTGGGTATAGCTATCTTCAATTACCTTGGTAATAGATTCGCGATAGGCTACTTGAGGCTTACCTACTTCTACTTCTACGCCGTGAGTACGCTTGAGAATATCTACCTTAATATCAAGATGAAGTTCTCCCATACCTTTGATGATGGTTTCACCACTGTCATAGTCTGTTTCAACATAGAAAGAAGGATCTTCTTGAACCATCTTACTAAGAGCAGTACCCATTTTCTCAGAAGCACCCTTATTTAAAGGAGTTACTGCGATCGAGATTACAGGCTCTGGGAAAACCATCGGCTCTAGAGTAGCAGGGTTTTTGGGATCGCAAAGAGTGTGTCCAGTTTGGATGTTTTTCAAGCCAACGATCGCAATAATATCTCCTGCTTGGGCAGTATCAATCTCTTCGCGAGAGTCAGCGTGCATCTCTACCATCCGTCCAACACGCTCAGTTTTACCTGTAGCAGTATCTAGAACAGATTCGCCTTTATTCAACGTACCAGAATAGATACGAGTAAAGGTCAATGCACCATAACGGTCATCCATAATTTTGAATGCCAAAGCACGGAAAGGTCTTTCTGGGTCAACGATGGCATATTCGCCAGTCTCGTTTCCATCCAAGTCAACTTCTGGCTGAGGATTGACTTCTGTTGGATTGGGTAGATAGTCCACAACCGCATCCAAGACATTTTGTACGCCTTTGTTTTTAAAAGAAGAACCACAGTAAGTAGGGAAGAAAGCTAGTTCGCGAGTACCTTTGCGAATACAACCTTTAATTTCATCGATGGTAAGCTCTTCTCCTTCGAGATATTTCTCCATCAATTCATCATCTTGTTCCACTGCAGTTTCTATAAGCTGCTCGCGATACATCGCTACATCATCAGCCATGTCTGCGGGAACATCTTGGATTTCAAAGTTTTCTGGTAAGCCAGAATCATCCCATACCCAAGCTTTTTCAGTTAATAAATCGACAACACCCACGAAATCATTTTCGATTCCAATAGGCAACACCATAATCAAAGGAGTAGCGGCAAGAATTTCCTTAACTTGTTTGCAGACGCTATAAAAATCTGCACCAGTACGGTCTAACTTGTTGACGTAAATGATTCGCGCTACTTTTGATTCGTTAGCATAACGCCAGTTAGTTTCAGACTGAGGCTCGACCCCACCCGAACCACAGAACACACCAACACCACCATCAAGCACCTTTAAGGAACGATAGACTTCAATAGTGAAATCTACGTGACCAGGAGTGTCGATGATATTCAACTGATGGTCTTTCCAAAAACAGCTTGTTGCAGCAGACTGAATAGTGATACCACGCTCTTTTTCTTGATCCATGAAGTCAGTGGTTGCTTCTCCATCATGTACCTCACCGATTTTGTGGCTTTTTCCAGTAAGCTTGAGGATTCTTTCAGTGGTTGTTGTTTTACCTGCATCTACATGAGCGAAGATGCCTATGTTCCGATATCGAGAAAGGTCTTTCATTTTTGTCTATATTTTTATGATTAATAATGACCTCGCGATCGCGCCCTACCTATTGTCAGTTACCTTAAAGGTTATATAACCTTCCTAGTACTGGCTCGCATAGCTTACCGAGAGGTAATCGCTGTTTAGGTGCTATTGAATGAGGTCATGAAATAGTGCATATCTAACCCCGTTAGGGTTTCGATTTCACCCCTAAATAATGGGTGTTGTGCAGCCAATCTAATTTCTGATGGCAACGATGCCCATTATAAGGCTAATTGTTAAATAATGATAAGATATATTGATTTTGAAGTATAGTTTGAAATCACTAAAGCTTATAGCTGATATCCGAACACCACTGCAATTCTCTCAATTTCCCACCAAATATTTAACTAGCTCATAAGCTGAACTAATTTTTGGCACCCAAGCCACTGCCACGATTCTAAATGAAGTACAACACCTTGTTGGTAAACAATGTCTTTCCCTAGCGCGCTGTCTGCGAAGTAACGATTGGGTTTGACTGAGTTATATATTCATTACGTAGCCATATCTAGATATTCATTGTTCCTTGCGTCTGTAGAGAGAGGCTGTCTTTTATTTACTAAAGTTAGTATAGCTTGTTTTTTTATAAGTCAATGAAATTACAGACGTATTTAATCTTTAAATTCACAGTTATTGATAGTTAATGATTATTAGTTTACTGTTGGCTCTCGATCTGAGAAAATTGAAAGCACAATAAAAAGCAACTATAACAACACTCAACTCATACATAAGAAGAAAGAATATGGCAGACACTCCCGCAACAAAAGAAGAATTAGCAGAACTAATTGTTGAGTTTGAAAAATATCGCGATCGCTTGGTTGATGAAACAATGGAAGCTGCTAAAAAAGCCAAACTTTCTAAAAAAGCAACCATGGCAAAATTAGAGCCACAGCTTGCAGAAATTGATGCCAGGTTAGCCAGAATACGCGAACAACAGGCTAATTTGACTGCTGATAATTAATCATGAACATGACTCGCAATAGCCCCCTTCCAGCTTTTTCTCACGACGAAGCAGACGAACTAAGAGCCAGCATAAACAGCCAAATTGCTCAAGAAACTTTGGATCGCCATGACCAAAATCTAATTCAGCAAATGATTGAATGTCTGGGAGATACCAGAGGTTTAGTCAGATTATATTATGCCGAAACTTTGGGAAAAGTAATCAAACAACCTGCGGTTGAACAGTTAATTGATGCTTTGTTAAATCATCCTAATGTAGTAGTAAGACGTGCAGCAGGAAAAACCCTCACGCTGATTGAAGATCCCCAAGCTGTACCTCATTTGATCTATGCACTGCTCAACGATAAAGATACAGTAGTGCAGGCTTCTGCTATTGGCGCACTGGCTCGTATAGGGGAAGCTTCAGATATCCCTTTGCTGGACATATTAGCTTCGGCTGACTCGACAGAAAGTAATAAAGGACATGCTGCTTGGGCGTTGGCATTTATCGGCTCAAAAGCCAAAGAACAACTCTATGCAGTCTACAACTCCGACTCCCCCGAAGTTCGTGCAGCAGTAGTAGGTGCGATCGCAAAAGTTGCAGAAGAAAATCGAGAAGATACCAAGGCGTTGAATTTATTGGTTGAATCCTTAAACGACAGTGCAGCAAATGTTCGTAGTGAAGCAGCAGCAGTGTTAGGAAATCTAAAATATGAGCCAGCGATTCCTGTTTTGACGGAATTACTTAATCATTCAGAAGGAGAAACCCGCAAGTCAGCAGCATTATCCCTAATGAAAATAGGCGATCGCAATTCTATTGAACCGTTACAGATTGCTTTAGAAAAAGAGAGTGAAGAAGGAGTTGAAAAAGCGATCGCCTTGGCTATTTCTCTGTTAGAAAGACAGACAGAAGAAGATGATTGGTAAGTAAAAATAAACTATCAAATTACCGTTTGGCGATCGCTATAAAAAAATAGAGTAAAATATAATCAAACTACTCGATTTCCCATTCTCTACATTTGAGCATGACAAATGATTGAAACTATAGACATTAGAGCCTTAACTAATCCAATCACCGATCAACAGTTCGAGCAGTTATGCGCTCAAAATCAAGATATAAAATTCGAGATGACGAGCCAGAGAGAATTAATCGTAATGTCACCAACAGGTAGTGAGAGTGGAAGACAGAATGGTAATTTATTTGGACAAATATGGTACTGGAATCGTCAGAATAAACTAGGAGTTGTGTTTGATTCTTCGACTGGTTTTGCTCTACCAACCGGTGCCAAACGTTCTCCTGATGTTAGCTGGATTGAAATCACTCGCTGGAATGAATTAACTCAAAAACAAAAAAGAGGATTTGCACCCATAGCACCCGATTTCGCGTTGGAATTATTGTCTCCAAATGATCGCCTGCTCGATACGCAACGAAAGATGCAAGAATATCTAGAATGTGGAGTCAAATTGGGTTGGTTAATCTATCCCGATGAAACCAGAGTCGAAATTTATCGTCAGGGAAAAGACGTTGAGATTCTTAATTCTCCAATTAGTTTATTAGGTGAAGATCTTATGCCTGGGCTAGTTGTAGAGTTGGATGAAATATTCAACAGCTTGTTTTTAAGCGCGATCGCAATTCAATTAATTCATTACAGGCTGCTTTAGAAAAAGAGAGTGAAGAGGGAGTGAAAAAAGCGATCGCTCTTGCTATTTCTCTGTTAGAAAGACAGAAAAAAGATGATGATTGGTAAGTTTGCTTAAGCACCCCTAACCCGAAATTTTGGGGAGCTAAAATGAAAGATTAATAAACTGCTTTACGATCACTTTATTTTTGTTGAAGGTGGAGAAAAGCGATCGCATTTAAAATGGAAATATATTTAACTCGCAGCATTTATGTGATTAATTTCTGATGACTACTACAACTTCAAAAAACCTATATTCCTTTGAAGAATATCTACAGCACGAGCTAGATCCAGATAACCGCTATGAATTAGTAGACGGCAAACTAGAATTAATGAATCCTCCAACTTTTCGCCATATCTTAATTTGTGATTTTATTCGAGATGCTTTTAAGGCAGAAATAAACCGTCTTCAGTTACCCTGGCTAGCAATGCGAGAAGGAGGAATAAGAACAGGATGGCGCAAATCTCGTATTGCGGATGTGTATGTAGTAGAAAAAGAACCAGTCATGAGTTCGCTGGATGAATCAGGAGTTTTGTCTACGCCCCCTTTGTTGGTAGTGGAGGTAATCAGCCCTGAATCAATCAAAAGAGATTACCGCTACAAGCGATCGGAATATGCAGCGATAGGTATTAATGAATATTGGATTGTCGATCCGATGCAGCAGCAGGTTACAGTTTTGGTTTTGGATGAGGGTTTATATGAGGAAACTGTTTTTACATCCGAACAAGAATTAGTTTCTCCTGCTTTTGCGGAAATTAATTTAACTCCCAAACAGATTTTTACTGCAGAAGATGTTTAAATTAAGAGCTTTTCAATACTAATCGCTTAAGGTTTGGAATTATTATGTACGGCGGTGTTCTTCTGGAACGGTAACAGAAACACCATTAGGAGTAAATTTAATCTTGCCACCAAGCCTTTCAATATTATCGATGGCTCTCTGGCGAGTCACATCATCTTTAGCATTGGTCAATAATTGAAACCAGGAACCTATTTGTGCCTCAACACTGTCAGGATTATCAGCTAAAAACTTTGACATTGCTTTCATGCGAGCAGCAACTGCTTTGCTGCGATTGTCATCGTAGTAGCTTGCCCATTCAATGCCATTATCGTAAGATGCTTTAGCAGCAGCATCATCTCCAAAAAACAACAGTTCGTCTATGGCTTTGTATACCCATAAAAAATAAGAGTCAGGATGAGATTGAGGCATAATAGATGATAATCCTTCTTCAATTAGTGCGGTACTTTGTTGTGGATTTCCTGCAAATATAGAAGTAGCTGGAGACATATAAAAATAGGCTTTGACGAAGCGAGGATCGTTTTTAACTATTGTTTTGAAATAATTTGTAGTAGCACTATAGCCAGTATTTTGTCGCACATCGCTATCGCCAAAGTAAACTAAAAACCTTAAAAATGCCCAGTCAGCTATTAAATTTCCATAACCGAAATTAGGAGTTTTTGCCAGAAAACTTGCTGTAGTTTTTTCTTTTAATTCTTGCCGATTAGATTCTTGTTGATTGGCTTTTTTCGATGTGTTTACCTGTGGTTTCTGTAACGATATGATACCAGCAGTTAAACCAAGAGTTATCGATATATTTAAAACTAATTTTACTGCTTTTAATTTCATTTTAACTGCTAAATAAATACTAATCTAAACAACATAACTAATGAATAGAATTTCCACCACTGCAAGAACCATCTGTTTGAGCAATTACACTGGAAGTTGTTCCATTTTCATCTACGCTTGATGCAATGCATAGCGTTTGGCTGTAGTTGGGCACACTGTAGTAAACTCCTATAGAAAAATCTCTTGCGCCCGAATTATCGGGATCTGTTGCGTAGGCAGTATGGATTGCTTTACTTCCGTTGGCTGTATTGTCTGCAGTGTAAGAGTAATATTGCCCCACGGAATTTACTCCTAATTCTTGTAAATTGCTGTCGCTGTAAAATGATTGAGTTTCAAAATGATAAGCTTGTTGAGAGTGAGCAATTGCTCCCAAACCAGTCTTTGCTTCAGTCTCTCTAGCTTTGCCAATTTGCGCTACATAATTTGGCAAAGCAACAGCGGATAATACACCAACAATGATAACTACAACCAATAGCTCAATCAAAGTAAATCCCTTATTTTTGCTCAATAAATTTATGATTAATATTTTATTTAATTGCTTTTTCATCGCTTTTTCTTTAATATTAACTTTTAAAAAAATAGCCAGGAAAATTACTTTATGAAGTAGTATTCCTGGCTGACTATAAATATATAAATAGCTAAATAAATTAGCCGATGGAATTACCAGTAGAACAGGTCATAGCACTGGTACTTGTATCATAAGCAGCAGCCGAACCTACGGTTGAAGCAGCCGCAGATGTATCTTTAGCTGTAGCAATACATAAAATAGAATCAAATCTTCCCGAATTATAGCTAGCGCCAGAAGCAAAATCTCTAACCCCAGAGTTATCTGGATCGTCACCATTTGCAGTAAAGGTGGTAGACGTCGCATCACCAGAAGTAGTAGCAAAAGTATAGAAATCGCGACCAGGAACAACTCCTAGAGCATTTTCAGTTTCTGTCCATGCATCAGCAGCAACAGAAGCCGTGGGATTAAAGAAAGTTGCAGATTCCAAACGATAAGCTTGTTGAGAACGATTCAATGCACCCAAAGCAGTTTTAGCTTCAGACTCGCGAGCTTTTCCAACTTGACCTAATAAGTTAGGTAGAGCCACAGCAGCTAGCACACCGATGATAATTACAACAACTAATAATTCGATTAATGTGAAACCTTTTTCGCCTTTTTTGTTGTTTAGGTTTTGTAGTAATTTAGCAGCAAATACGTTATTCATGTCTATATCCTTCAATTAATAAATGTTTGTGTTTTGTGTGTTTGTTTTAGGTTTTTCTTTCCTATTTAAAAAGTACCCCAATGATCTATAAAACATATCAACTCAAAGATATTTTTTTTATGGTTATTTGCTAGTAATAAATTGTGTTTGAGCAGTGATTTAGATCGCATGGAATCGTGATTAGAATGATTTTCTGGAGAATTAGGGGAATACTAATTTTAAGCTAATAGATTTACCATATCTTTAATGAATTATTTACAACTGCAGCATCAAGCCACAGAGTTCCTAGAACAAGATCTTTATGAACAATCAATTGCTATTTACGAAAAATGTATAGAAATAAAGCCTAAAGAACTGAGTAACTATTGGCATCTTGGATTGACGTTAATGCTCCAGGGAGATGAACACTTAGCTGAAACAGTATGGACATCAGTTTTTCTTCAAGCAAATCCAGAACAATTAGACAATTTGGTAACGGATCTGGTCAAGACTTTAAACAGGGCAGCACTCAAATACTTAAAATCTGAACGCTTTTCTGAGGCTGAAAAGCTTTATTTATCAATATTAGAACTTGATTCAGATTACACAGATGCTTATGTTGGTCTGGGTCACATTCAAATTGAAAGTGAAAACTTTGAGCCAGCAGTAGAAACTTTTACACGGTTTATTGAGTTAGATCCAAATTTTTCGACTGCTTACTATAATCTTGGGTTTTCTCTTCATAATTTACAAAAATATGAGGAGGCAATCCCAAAGTTTCAGCAAGCTATCATTTTAGACAATGGTCATGTCGGTGCCTACTATCATTTGGGAAGCTGTTTTGAAAAACAAAAAAAATATCTCGATGCAGCCAGTAGCTTCAAAAAAGCTATAGATCTAGCTCCTAACTACAGCGATGCTTATTTTAGATTAGCTAATTGCCTGTATAGATCCAAAAAATACGGTCAAGCCATTAGCTATTACAAACAGGCTCTCGAAATAAAGCCTGATAACCCTTTCTTATTGTCTGGACTTGCTAATTGTATGGATGCAACTGGTAAAACAGAAGCAGCTATCGAATACTTAAATAAAGCCATTAAAATTAATCCTTATTTAGATGTGGGTTATCACAATTTGGCTTTTTGCTTGAGAAATCAAGGTAAAATAGCAGAAGCTATTATTAATTTTAAAAAAGCAGTTGAACTAAATCCCGATTGGATTGAGCCTAGATATCAGATAAAAAAACTAAATGAAGCTATTAAAGCTGGTTATTATCCAAAAATAAATAACGGATATAATGTTTGGGACGCAATGCTATTCAAAGATGATAATGTTTATCGTCTCTTATATTTAGGTGGTAGTGCTAAAGCTTATCCTTTTTGGTCTGTAGGAGAAATGGCAATGGCAACTTCGACAGACTTTAAACAATGGCAATATCAAGGTGTAATACTTGAGCCTATTATCGACCGTGAATGGGAAAGCGGTAGAATCTTAGCAGGTAGCATCTATAAAGAAAATAACAATTATTACTTATTTTATTCTGCTGCTTCATCAGAGAAAATATTAACAGAAAAGATTGGTTTGGCTACATCAAAAGATGGAATTAATTGGGAAAGACGCTCTTCTACTCCGTTTCTAGAATTGGATGAAGATTATTATGGTACATATAGCAGCCATCTAAAAGGAAAGAAAGTACAGCACGTTCCCTGGAGAGATCCTTACATTGTCAAAGATCCTAATTCAGGGAAATACTAAATGTTCCTGACGACATCCTTAAAAGGAGAAGATTTATTTAATAAAGGCTGCATTGGTCAAGCCGTTGCAGATCGAATTGACGGTGATTACAAATTATTGCCACCAGTTCTCGTACCGTTGCTAGATAAAAATAATCCTCAAGAGTCTATTTATGCAGAATTAGAAAGACCTCAAATAATTTATCGTAATGGTAAATATAATCTATTCTTTTCTACTGGAGTCCAGCACCTCAATCCAAAGTGGATTAAAAAAGTAGGTAGAGAAAGGCTTACTGAATCTTCTTTATACTGGTACACGTCAGATAAAATTACTGGTCCTTTTGAACCAGTTTCCGAAAAACCAGTAGTTCAAGGTAGTGAAAATACTGGTTTGTATGGAACTAGTCTCATAGAAGGTTTGGATGGCAATTATTTTGCTTGTGGTACTGATTTTCAGAGCAAAACTTTGGTAGTTTCGCCAGAATTTCCTGTAATCTGGGAAGGCAATCATCTGGAAATAATAGTAGATCGAAAGTAAAAGATATGCAATTGTCTATTTTAATTTTATAAGGAGATAGTTCAACGGCATTTTGTTTTGATTAATAAAAAAATGCGATCGCTTTAGTCACTATTGGTTGAGAAGTTAAACTAAAAGTCCCCCACGCTTGGGGGATTTAGGGGGCTATATCAACAAGTCGCTATGCTTTGCTTCCCCCTAGCCCCCCAACTCTGGGGGGAACAATTGAATGATGATTAATGTTGATTTGTCGGAAATGCGATCGCTTTAATCCACTTTTTTTAATTGTTGGTTGAGAAGTTAAATTACAAGTCCTCTATGTTTGGGAGATTTAGGGGGCTATATTAGTAAATCGCCAGATAAATCATGAGCCGTAAGCCTAGAATTCGTAGGACAACTCCAGAAATAGAAGAAGCTGCACGTAGATTAAGAAAGAATATGACTTCCGCAGAAGCGCATTTGTGGTCAGCTTTGAAGGGTAAACAGCTCGCAGGATTAAAATTTCGTCGTCAGCATCCTGTAGGAAGTTTCATTTTAGATTTTTATTGTCCTGCTTGTAAGTTAGTGATAGAAGTCGATGGGGAAATTCATAATTATCAAACTGATCGCGATCGCGCTAGAACTTCTAAGTTGGAGGAACATGGTTATACTGTTTTGAGATTTAGAAATGAACAGGTATTGAATAATTTGCCTGAAGTTTTAGTAGAGATTAAGCAAACTATTTTGCCCCCCTAGCCCCTCAACTTTGGGGTGAACAGATTAAATAGTGTTTGATGTCAATTAATGGAAAATGCGATCCGTTTAATCCTTTTCTTTTAATTGTTAGCTGAGATGCTAATCTAAATGTCCCCCACTCTTGGGGGATTTAGTGGGCATTTACCATTGACATTATTTTGCCCCCCTAGCCCCCCAACTCTGGGGGGAACAATTAAATAGTGTTACATGTTGATTTGTCGGAAATGCGATCGCTTTAATTTGCTTCTTTATAATGTTGGTTGAGAAGTTAAATTAAAAGTCCCCCAGAATTGGGGGATTTAGGGGGCTATATCAACATTTGCCAAATCATGAGAATATTCTCATTTTTCTTTTGAACAACTTTTATTTAAAAAAGATATATTGAAAATAAGCAACGAATTTAATTTCTGCTTGCACAGGTAAACAAGGCGACACTATTGTCGTGTTACCAAGAATTAACAGGTAGGAAAAATATCAAGGGGTAAAGATAACAAGTAAATCTCAAACCTTACAAAGCTATCTAAAAAACTCTAAATGAAGTGTATTCCAGACTGCTTTTTGATTGGCCATTTGACATTAGGATGAAAAAATATCATTGTTCGTCTTTGATTATTAAATATCCAATAGCTGACTAAACCTAATGTCTTCAATGCTGTGGTTGGCAACATAAAACGACAACAGTTAGATTTCATAGATTCATTATCTTACTCAAAATTCACGAGGAGCAAGTAACAGATCATGGTTCAAGCTTTATCTTCCCCAGAAAATTTTGTAAATGATGCTTTAAATCCAGAAGAATTAAGCAAGATTGATGCGTATTGGCGTGCCTGTAACTATCTCGCCGTTGGCATGATATACCTGCGGGATAATCCTCTACTCAAAGAACCTTTAAAATCAGAACACATCAAACAACGTTTACTAGGACATTGGGGTTCATCTCCTGCTCTGAGTTTTACTTATGTTCATCTCAATCGTTTAATCAAAAAATATCATCTCAATTCTATCTTTATTGCTGGGCCAGGACACGGCGCACCAGGAGTATTAGCACCCGTATATTTGGAAGGGACGTATTCCGAAGTCTATCCCGACAAGAGCGAAGATGCAGAGGGGATGCAGAAGTTCTTTATACAGTTCTCTTTTCCTGGCTATATTGGCAGTCATTGCACCCCTGAAACCCCTGGTTCGATCCACGAAGGGGGAGAATTGGGCTACAGTGTATCCCATGCTTTTGGCGCAGTGTATGACAATCCCGACTTAATTGCCGCCTGTGTTGTGGGGGATGGAGAAGCAGAAACAGGCCCGTTAGCAACGGCATGGCATTCCAATAAATTCCTCAATCCTATTCGCGATGGGGCAGTATTGCCAATTCTGAATCTCAATGGTTACAAAATTGCTAACCCGACAATTCTGGCTCGTATTAGCCCAGAAGAATTAGAAAGTCTATTTCAAGGCTATGGCTATACTCCTTACATTGTTGAAGGTTCAGACCCCGAAACCATGCACCAAAAAATGGCAGCGGTCATGGAAGAGTGTGTAATTAGGATTCGGGAATATCAAGAAGAAGCTCGTACCAAATATAAGGCTTTTCGTCCTCGTTGGCCAATGATTATTCTGCGTACTCCTAAAGGCTGGACAGGGCCTCAAGAAGTAGATGGGCACAAGGTTGAAGGCTTTTGGCGATCGCATCAAGTACCAATGGGGGGAATGCATTCTAATCCCGAACATGTAAAGCTTTTAGAACAGTGGATGAAGGGTTACAAGCCAGAAGAACTGTTTGACGAGAATGGTACTTTAATTCCTGAGTTAAAAGAGTTAGCACCCCTTGGGACTAAACGCATGGGTGCCAATCCCATCGCTAACGGTGGTTTGCTCAGAAAAGATTTAAAATTACCCAACTTTGCCGACTATGAAGTGGCAATGGACAAGCCTGGAATAGTGGAAGTAGAAAACACTAGAGTATTGGGCAAATTTCTGCGGGATGTCATGGAACAAAATATGACGAACTTTCGCGTTTTTGGTCCTGATGAAACTGCTTCTAACCGCCTACAAGATATTTACGAAGTAACCAAGAAAACCTGGATGGCGGATTACTTGCCAGAAGATGAAGATGGTGGTCAATTGTCTCCCGATGGTAGGGTAATGGAGATGTTGAGCGAACATACCCTTGAAGGGTGGCTAGAAACTTATTTACTAACGGGTAGGCATGGCTTTCTTCATAGCTATGAAGCATTTGTCCATGTGATTGATTCAATGTTTAACCAGCATGCCAAATGGTTAGATATTTGCAAAAAACACGTTCCTTGGCGCGCTCCTGTTTCTTCTCTTAACCTGATGCTGTCTTCTTTGGTTTGGAGACAGGATCACAATGGTTTTTCCCATCAAGATCCAGGTTTTGTGGATTTGGTAACGAATAAAAGTGCCGATGTTACCAGAATTTATTTTCCCCCTGATGCTAACTGTTTGCTATCTGTAGCAGATCACTGTTTGCGGAGTAAAGATTATATCAACGTTATCGTTGCCGACAAACAAAATCACCTCCAATATCTAACAATGGATGAGGCGATAAAACACTGTACTAAGGGTAGTGGTATTTGGGAATGGGCGAGTAACGATGACTGTGGCAAAGAAGCTGATGAGCCTGATGTGATTATGGCTTGCTGCGGAGATATTCCGACTATGGAGTCTTTAGCCGCCACAGCAATTCTGCGGGAAGAATTTCCCGAACTCAAAGTTAGGTTTATTAATGTAGTCGATTTGTACAAATTACAGTCAGAAGGAGAACACCCCCATGGATTATCTAATAAAGAATTTGATATTTTGTTTACTCCTGATAAGCCAGTCATCTTTAACTTCCACGGATATCCCAGGTTAATTCACAAGTTGGCTTATCGTCGTACTAAACAAGAACGCATCCATGTCAGAGGCTATAAGGAAGAAGGAAATATTAATACACCTTTGGAATTAGCCATACTCAATCAAATTGATCGCTTTAATTTGGTAATCGATGTCATAGATCGCGTACCCAAACTTGGTTCTAAAGCCGTATATGTCAGAGAAAGAATGAGAAACGAGATTATTGATAATCTCAACTATGCTCACGAACAAGGTATGGATAAGCCTGAAGTGGTTAATTGGAAATGGCAATTTTAAAAGGGTAGAGAATGAAGCAAATAGATTGAAGTAAATGGATAATTTATATCTTTCTGATGCTTGTGATTCCTAATACTATTTGAAACTTGGAATGTGATAGATATTTTTTGTAGGGGCGAAGTCAATTCGCCTTTACAATTTTATAGTCTAGAAGCACGTATTTTGATGGCAAAATTACTCAAAGATATTCAACAAGTCGAAGTAAAAAGCCGCAGCGATCTAAGGAAATGGTTACAGGACAATCATTTTCAAGAAAAAGGAGTATGGTTAGTTACTTACAAAAAAATAAGCAAGTACTATCTCTCTTATACAGATATCGTCCAAGAATGTCTTTGTTTTGGTTGGATTGATAGTTTGCCTCGAAAATTAGATGAGATTAGGACTATGCTCTATATTTCCCCCAGAAAGCAGGGTAGCAATTGGTCAAAAGTAAACAAAGAATATGTAGCCAAGCTAGAACAAGCAAAATTATTACACCCAGCAGGAATAGAAAAAATAGAACTAGCAAAGCAAGATGGTTCTTGGTCGTTTTTGGATGATGTTGAGGCTTTAATTATACCCAGAGATCTTCAGTTAGCTTTCTCAGGCAATCAAATGGCTTTGGAGAACTGGAATGCTTTTCCTCGATCTGCTAAAAAAGGCATTTTAGAATGGATTAAAAATGCTAAAAAGACCGAAACTAGAGCAAAAAGAATTAGGGATACTGTCAGCAAAGCTAAGGAAAATATTAGAGAAAATTATTAATTATAGTGTGCTTTTTTGGCAATAAAGATTGCTTAATGTATTGAATTATATATATTATTACCAATTTTAATTTAAATATAAAAATGAAAAAATCAAACAAGATGATAATTTTTTAAAAACAACTAACAATGATTATTTTAGTTCTGAACGCGGGTTCTAGTAGCCAAAAAAGCTGTTTGTACGATTTTAAAGGATCTATACCAGATACTCCTTTAGAACCTCTGTGGTCAGCTAATCTCGATTGGACAGTGGCTCAAAAAAAAGGGGTTTTGACAGTCAAAAGTAAGGATATAAAAATAAAGATTGAGGTAATAGCTAAGGAAACTGGCTTAACAACACTTTGAGGATATAAATATTGTTGGGCATCGTGTGGTGCATGGTGGGACAAAATATAGCCAACCTACCTTAATTGACGATGATGTAAAAAAAGCGATCGCCGATCTAATTCCCTTGGCACCTAACCACAACCCCGCACATTTAGAAGGTATCAAAACAATAGAAAAAACACTGCCAAATGTGTCCCAGGTAGCGGTGTTTGATACGGCTTTTCACAGTCAAATGCCTCCTGTGGCTAAAGTTTGTCCTCTACCCTACAAGTATTATGGAAAAGGAATACAGCGTTATGGTTTTCATGGTATTTCTCATCAATACTGTGCTTCTCGTTGCGCTCAAATTTTGCAGCAGCCTTTTGAATCTCTCAAGATTGTCACTTGTCATTTAGGGAATGGTTGTTCTTTGGCTGCAATTAAAGATGGGATTTGTATTGATACTACTATGGGATTTTCTCCCCTTGAAGGATTGATGATGGGGACTCGTAGTGGTTCGATCGATCCACAGATATTAATTTACATGATGCAAGAATATGGCTTAAGCCTGGAAGATGTAAATCGTATACTCAATCAGGAATCTGGCTTACTAGGAGTTTCTGAACTTTCAGGTGACTTGCGAGTGATTACCAAAGAAATTGATTCTGGTTTCACCCAGTCATTATTGGCTTTAGAAATATACGTTCATCTGCTTAAAAAAGCGATCGCC
>CAKZYI010000752.1 GCA_937884735.1 uncultured Pleurocapsa sp. | reverse complement strand
CACCACCAACAATTAAAATATGCTCTCCAGTTAAATTAAGTCGGCTTAAGTTTATCTGTTGGGAATGACACAATCTATCTGAGGGATAATCTGAGGTAATTTTCTCTACCCAGTTGGGAAGCTGTACTTTGCCACTACCCGTAGCCAATACTACTCTACGGGCAACGATCTTTTCTCCCGTACTTAAGACTAATTGAAATCGAGAACGAGAAGCATTTTTGATCGGTAAAACCCAAACTACTTTAGCAGGATAAACCTTATCTGCTAACTTCCAGCGACGAATTACTTCATCACAGAAATCGTTAAATAACTTTGTTCCTGGTCTATCGTAGGGCGGAAATAATTCACTATGTCTATTTTCCGCAAAGGTTCTTAATTGATAGGGATTGGGGTCGGGATGATGAACGGCAGGAGAACGAAGATAGGGAATTTGTTGTGCTGCAAATTGTTGTTGCCATTGACTCAGCCAAGCCTGACTAGGATCGAAAACTAGGAATTTACGATCTGGTTTTGCACTTTTTTGCAACAGGTTGGTAGTTAAAGTCAGAGTCTGAACTCCTGAGCCTATAATAGCTATGTCTATATATTTGGGTAATTTCACTCGCAGAAAATAATGATAATGATTATTATTCTAATTTACTAAATGTTAGCTGCCAAGAAAATTGAGTTATTTTACGTCGAGATAATTCCAAATAAAACAAACACAAATAAACAGCCGATCTCTGGTTTTGTTTTGTGAGATCGGCTGCTGTAAAAAATCTATTTTCGTAGCTAGTCAGTTATTAATTTAAGTTGGTTAGATAAACATCTTTCCCAGCAAAGTTTACATTAAACCCATCTGGCCAAGAATGCCTTGACCTGTGAAGTATTCAGTGACTGCTGCGATTACAAAACCCAACATTGCCAAACGACCATTCCATACTTCTGCAAATCGAGTAAAGCCTAACTTGTTTTCTTGATTTTCCATGATGTTCTTAAAGATACTATTGCTAATAATTCCTGTTTATATTATAGCTTAATGTAAATTTTTATTGCAATAGTTTGACAAAATCACTATTTGTAAAACCGATTATATTTAACGAGCTAAATTGAGTAATTCTTTGGGAGATGCTAATAGATCGATCGCTACAAAGAAAATTTTGTTCTCGGAGTTAAGTAAAAATCGCCAAGACATATTCATGCCTACAGCCGCACCAAACCAAGGGGTTTGCACTTTTCCTGTAACTTTGATTTGGGTATAACCATCCTCAACGGGTTCAGAAATACCTTGCTCTGGAGCTAGTTTGAGATTGGGGCATTCTTCTTTAAAGAATTTTAAAACTGCATCTTTACCGACGATTGGTCTTTTAAAAGGAGGTTGTAATGCACCATCATCAGCAAATAATTTGATTAGCTCGTCAAAATCGTTAGCATTCAACAAGTTCATGTATTCCAATACAGTAGGATTAGTTACCCCTGCAATAGCAACTTTAGTTCGCTTAGACATTTCTGTAGGAGGAGCAACAGGTTCGCTAACTCTAGTAAAGTTACTCATCTTCGCAGTATCAAATCCCATATCTAGTACGGTATTACGCAATACTGTAATTTGTTGACCCGAATCTAATCCTTGGAGTGTTTGCAATACTGCATTAGCATTAGCCGAAAGCTTGTATCCTTCAGGAATGGGTGCGACTATTCCTTGTTCCATCCATTCTCCCAATCGATACCAAAAACCTAGCTTGATATTAGGAGTCCAAGTGGCATAGGTACGGCAAATTGGTGTATCTGCGCGGTTAGCCAAATCGCACATTACTTGAGATTGTTTTTGGAAGCTCATTTTTTTGATTTCATTTAGCGTAGGCTCGGCAAACTGCATATTTGCAGCCCCAGGAGCAGCAACGGTAACAGTTTTACCCATTTCTAGGTAAGCAAACCAAATCCAGGCTAGTTGATCTTCGGCACTCAATTGATTGAATCTAGCAGTTAATGCTGGTACGGCATCAGCAGATAAGGTATTAGGAAATATGTTACGTGCTGAGTCTATGGAAAATGGCATAAATGATACTCCAACAAATTATTGTGCAATTATGTTCAAAGGGTATATGGTTTGAAATGTCAGCTACATTGCAAACATATTTTTATCTAAGTTACTTTTTTAAACCAAAAATCGTAGAAAAGATTACATGGCTTGCTTTCTATAGTGTTGAAACAGCGATAGTTATAGATCGCTATCATTAAACAAATTGATATATGCGATCAATCCACTGTTTAGCTTGGCGAACTGCGTCTATTATTGTCACTGCATTGATGACTGCTATAGCACAACCACGATCGTGGTTTACCCAAGCTGCATAAATACAATGCCCTTCATTTAATTCGTCGCGGTCTATTTCTACCTTGCAGCCACGATAGGCAAAAGAAAGAATAATCTGAGGATAATTAGGCTCAATCATCATTGTTGCAAAAAAATTGACAGTATTTATTCAGTAGGCGAGACTGCCGTTAGCTTCAATCTCGCCAATAAAACTTTAAAAACTCGCTCGAATCTCTAAGAGCTACAGCGAAGCCGTTTATTTCTCGTTTCAACAACTGTCCAAGTTTCTTGCCAGCGATCAATGATTATTTGCCTCATTCTGTTTGATTGCCAAGGAGGAATTTTGCGGTTTGGGAAGTCTTTAAGTTCGGTCATGGTTTTATTTTTGATTATTTTTGACTTATGAAGCAGCAGCTAAATTTTCAGCTACAAAATCCCAGTTAACTAATTTACCTAGAAAGTCATCGATATAAGCAGGGCGTTTGTTTTGATAATCTAGATAGTAAGCGTGTTCCCAAACATCCATCGTCAATAGGGGAATTTGTCCGCTAGCTAAGGGATTGTCAGCATTAAGGGTTTTAGTAATTTTTAGGGTATCGCCATCAAGCACCAGCCAAGCCCAACCGCTACCAAACTGAGTTGCTCCAGCGTTTTTGAAAGCTTCGACAAACTTATCGAAACTACCAAAATCAGCCTCAATTTTTTGCGCCAATTCCCCTGTCGGAGTACCACCGCCATCGGGTTTCATACATTGCCAATAAAAAGTATGATTCCAAGCCTGGGCAGCATTATTAAATAGTCCTGCTTTATTATTATCTTGGGCGATCGCTTTAATCACCTCTTCGATGGATTTGCTATCTAATTCTGTTCCTTTAACGGCATTATTGTACTTACTGACATAACCCGCATGATGTTTATCGTGATGAAATTCTAAAGTACTTTTAGAAATTGCTGGTTCTAAAGCGGTGTAATCGTAAGGAAGGAATGGTAATTTGTAAGCCATTGTCGTTTTTTCTCCTCTCGCTATGAAAAATTCGTGCGATCGCGTATCGGTAAGATTGCGGCTTTCTGTAGTTGTAATCGGCAGCATTCAAAGGATTTCAAGCTATTTTCCGACTTACTTGCTGATAGTAGCGTAGTTTGGCTCAATAAAAAATACTCATCCCCTGGAGGGGGAATAGATTAGTGTGAGCATAGAGGGGTTAAGACTATCCCTATTTAAAATAAATAATGATGGTGGAGAAGAAGATGAGGATAGTGCTTGGCATACCGAGGCACAGTATCGCTATCAACTTAACGACTATGTGGCGATTACTCCTGGATTTTTGGCTGTAATCAATTCCGAAAATAACAGCGATCGCGACACAATTTATGTGGGTACAATTCGCACTATTTTTGAGTTTTAAGTTTTCGTTCCCATTACGGCAGGTTATTGTTAGCCTGCTTTTTTTGCGATCGCATTATGTATATGCTTAAAAAGTTTCACGCGATCGCTATTTAAACTTCTTGTACAAAAGTAATTTTAAGCCAGGTTTAAAGCAATTTTCAAAGCTTTCTGCACTTTTTTATTATTAATGTCTCAAAATAAATGCGATCGCATTATTTATCCGCTGTAGAAATTTCTAGCGATCGCATATAGCATTATGTGTATGCTTGGAAATTTCAGGCGATCGCTATTTAAACTTCTTGTACAAAAGTAATTTTAAGCCAGGTTTAAAGCAATTTTCAAAGCTTTCTGCACTTTAATAGATAAACCTGGCGATAAGTTCCCCAATTTCCTTGAAAAAACCGATGTACTCACTGTGGCTATTTTATCGGCTCTAATCAAAGATGTTTTCTTCAAGCCTGTTTGTGAAAATTGAACATCGCTATCTTGAATCAATACCCAGCTATTTCGCAAATCACTAGCAGGGATTTTAGAAAATATGCCCACAATAATTACTTCTTCTCGATGTAGTGCTAGAATCAGTGCTGGTCTTAGTTTAGCTGAAGTTAGATCGCTAAAAGGAAATCGGACTAACCATATTTATTTCTCCAGCAGCATATCTTTCGAGTAATACAGTAGCAGTAATTTCCATAATTACAATTCATTAATAGTGATAGTGTCGCTAGTTTTGACCCTATTTAGTTAGCTTTAAAATTATGCCTGATTTCTTTATGAGCTTTCATCTCGCTCAAACTCTTTATTGACTGGGGAAATTGAAGAGAACAGAAAAAGTTAGGGAGTATAATTAATGAATATATGAAAGTATTTTCAGTAATTAATCAAATGGACTCTGCTACTCCGCAAGAAAAAAATATTGCCATTCCCCAAAAGAATCAAGATGATTTAACTTGTCATCCCCCTCATCCTTTAGAAAACGTCCATTTGTCAGAGTTATCTCAGCAAATTATTAGCCAGCCAAAAGCGCAGCGTATGGCAGAGTTTTTTAGTTTACTGGGAGACCCTAATCGCTTGCGTATTCTTTCTTTGCTGGCGCGAGAGGAACTATGTGTCTGCGATTTAGCCGCCACCCTAGAGATGAGCGAGTCTGCTGTTTCTCATCAATTGCGTAC
>CAKZYI010000751.1 GCA_937884735.1 uncultured Pleurocapsa sp. | reverse complement strand
TGACGGCGACGCGGGGTCGCACCTTAATCTGCGAGAAGATATTTTGGTGCGACCCACAGACGCTTTGCGTCTCAAGTCTGCTTTGCAGACGTTTGGGCGAAGCCCTGTTCGCCGTCAGGCGGCAGAGCCTATCGGCTCAGAGCGTCGCTAGGCGCGACTTCGAGCTTTGCTCGTGCGGAACGCGCACCAAAAAAGAGATGCGGCTTGAGTAGTGTGTATGTACATGAACAAACAAAGTATTCCGAATGCGCCATATCTATATACATAGCAGAGATACAAATTCTAATCAAAGATTTGTAATTTCTCAAATAATACTACAGCTACATTATTAAATTAGTTGACAGCATTTTTGATATAGAGAATGCAACGCTTCTCCATTTCGATCGCACTCTACGGTAGCAAAATTAAATGTTACCTGAAAGCGTTTTCCCATAGGAGAGGTAAATACTTGTCTTCTCAAGGTGGTGAGTAATTCGGTTAGATGTTCGTCACCTTGTGTTTTATCTAAATTAGTCATAGCAATGACAAAATCACCATTACCCCAGTAGCCCGTAATTTCATCTTGACGACAAGCAGCCCGAATCACTTTTCCCCATTGTGCCAAAATACGATCGCCTGTTAAATGTCCATATTTGAGATTAATTTCGGCTAAATCGGTTTTTTTTAAGACAGTCAGACAGCAAAATTGATTTTTTGTTTGGCTTTGCAGCAAAAGCTTGGCAATTTCGCGACTACTTTGAGTGCGGTTGTTTAATCCCGTTAGGCGATCTTGAGTCGCTAAGGTATGTAAAAGACGACTGCGTTCTAATCTGTTGTTGATTCTGGCGATCAGTTCTGCGCCCACTACGGGTTTGGCAATGTAATCGTCTCCACCAATTTCAAAAATCTGTTGAATGGTTTTGGCATCTTGTTTGGCGGTTAGGAACAATACTGGTAATTCTCGATAGTTGGGATCGTTGCGAAGAATCTGGCATAGCTCGATGCCGTCAATGTCGGGCATTTCTACATCGAGGATGACTAAATCTGGCGCGATTGTGGGTAATAGTTGCCAAAAATCACTCGGCGTTTGAGAAGTATGGACTTTAATACCCCAAGGTTCGAGTAAAATGGCGATCGCCTTCAAAAATATAGGGTCGTCATCGACAATTAAAATAGATGCAACTGTGGTTTGCTGTTTTTCTAAAGCCTGGCTGACAGATTGCCAGATACTTTCTGGAGTAACGGGTTTAACTAAAAATCGACTTGCCCCTTGGCGAGTTGCCGACAGGCGATCGCTTAAATTACTGCTGTCTGATAGAATAATTATCGGTAAATTCGGGTTATGGTAATTGAATTCTGCTACCAAAGATAAATATTCATTCTGGCTGGGATCGACATCAATCGCTATTGCTTGGGGAAAATTAGTTTGCAACCATATATTTGCCCGCTGAATATCTTCTGCTTGGTGCCAACCTAAACTTTGAGTCTGACCCAGTTGTTGCAAGCGATCGCCTAACTGTTTGTTGTTAGATATCAGCAACAAACTGGCTGTGGGTTCTTCTTCAGCAGTCGTATCCAAAACTAATAAGCTATCTAAATCTTTAACTAAAGTAATAAATCTTTCTTGCTGTGGCTCGTTTAATACTGCATTATCTTGCAGTAAAGTTTCGATTTCTCGTGCAATGTCTGTTCCTGTATCCCTAGAGAACATTCCCAAGACTCCTGCTAGTTTGTGTGCCGCTCGCTCGGCTTGATACTGTATTTCAGGGGATAATTGCTGATTTTTGACCGCCAATACCGTATTTTGCAGTACAGACATCCTTTGTGACATTTTATTTTGGTATTTTAGCCACATATGTTCCAATTTGCGCTCGAATTCTTGTTCGATAAAGGTAGGATTATCAACATTAGAATCAATCTTGGCATTGAGACGATAACCAATACCATAAACATTTTCAATCCAGTCAGCAATACCTACTTTTCTGAGCTTTTTCCGCAATCCTTTAACATGGGCTTTGACGCTTTCCTCCAACGGCGGATCGTCAAACGTCCAAATCTTATCGAGAATTTGCGATCGACTAAATACTCGTTCGGGGTTGCGTAAAAATATTTCTAACAGACTATATTCTTTGGCTGTAAGTCTAATTGGTTGTTGCTGATAGCTAACCTGACAAGTACTGGGATCTAAAGTTAGTCCATTAACTGCCAAAACCGCTGTAGTAGAAACTTCTCCGCGACGAGACAAAGCGCGTATTCTGGCGTTTAATTCTCCCAAATCCAGAGGCTTGGTCAAATAATCATCCGCACCCGCATCCAAACCCAAAATCCGATCTTCGCTGGCGTTTTTTGCCGTCATCAATAAGATCGGCGTAGCATAGCCTTCAGAGCGCATTTTCTCACACAGACTTACCCCATCCAATCCAGGTAAGTTAACATCCAGCAGTACCAGTTCGTAATCCCCAGACTGTATATAGTCCCATCCTACATGCCCATCTTCTGCTACATCTACCACATGGCGTTGGCTGGAAAGAGAACGTTGGAGAACGTCAACTAAAATATCATCGTCATCTACTACTAAAATACGCATAATGCGATCGCCTTTTTTTACTTCTCGATTTGTATCATGCGATCGACTAGGGAAAAACTAGGGAAGATTTTAATTCTTGATTTTTTTGCTATTGGTAAATATAGCAACTTTAACCATGGCTTGTTACTCAGCCTCCTTTAAACTATCCAACTTTTTCGTCAAAAAGCCAGAAAACACAGAAGTAACTCGACGTTTGCGTTCTTTTATATTAACGTTAACGCTCATGCCCGACTCTAAAGCCTGTATTGCACCATTTGCCAAGATTGTCTGTTGTTTGAGCTTTATTTTAGCAGGATAACGAGGATAGTGATATTTTTCGTTGGGTTTGAGGGCATCTGCACCCACCCAAATAAGTTTTCCTTGAATATCGCCAAATTCACTAAAGTCAAAGCCATCAATCCGCACGTCTACATCCATACCTGAATTAACCAAGCCTCGATTTTCACTGGGGATATACACCTGAGCAGTTAAAGAATCATCGGGAACTATTTCTAGCAGGGGTTCACTAGGTTGTGCCACAAAGCCGCTGTGTACTTTGAGTTCAAACACCGTACCCGTAACGGGGGATTTAAGTTGATGGTAGTTAAAATTGTGTTGTTGAAAGGAAATTTGACTGTCAAGTTGGGCAATACGTTGTTGGTTGGCGGCAATTTTGCTTTGTAAGTCGGAGTTAGCAGTGGGATCTAATTCGAGAAGCAAATCGCCTTTTTCTATGCGATCGCCATCCTCCACATAAACTCCTGCAACAATACCACTTACGGGGGCTTGTATCTCTTTAACCGCTCCTTTGGGTTCGAGTTTGCCAGTTGCAGGAATTACCTTTTCAATTCTTGCCACGCTTGCCCAGGCAATACCACAGGTGGTTAGGCTAACTAATGCCCAAATAATTGTCCTCGACCAAGTTGCAGGCTGTTTAAAAAAGACTTGGGGATTAAGTTGTTGCTGTTGGTGAAAGGTTAGTTGTTGATTGTTCATTTGGTTTCAAACTAGATGGGGTTTAGCTTCATCGAAGATTATTAAGCGGGGGTTTTGTAATACTGCACGGGGAATAAGCCTGCCCTAAAGCGATCGCAGTTTCGCTAAATACTTGTCTAACAACGCCAGTCGCCCCAACAATAGCTTTGGATTCTGACTAAAGCCCTCATAACTCAATATTCTTCTTCATTGAGTTCAACTTAAAATTCAAACGGGAACATCAAGAGAAGTTTTCAACTATTAATTTATTAAGCACAACTATACTAGGCAAACAAAAGGAAAGATAATGAATGCAAAGAGAGTAGCATTAATCACTGGTTCGACTTCTGGTATTGGTATGGCGATCGCAAAACAGTTAGCCACAGAAGGTATGGCGATCGCTTTTCATTCAAGATCTTCAATAGACGAAGGTGAAAAATTAGCAGATTCTTATCCCGATTCTTCTTATACTCAGGCAGATCTTTCCGACCAAAACCAGACACACAGGTTAATCGAAGAAGTATTATCCAAACATAATCGTTTAGATATTTTGGTTAACAATGCAGGTATCACCAAAGCCATTCCTCACCACAACCTTAAAGCAGCAAATCCCGAAATCTGGCGGGAAATCTACGAAGTGAATGTAATTGCACCTTGGGCTTTGATCGCCGAAGCCGAAACCGCTTTAAAAGAGTCATCTTCGGCAGAATATACTAGCTGCATTATCAATATTACTTCCCATGCTGGTATTCGTCCCAAAGGGGCATCCATACCCTATGCAGTCAGCAAAGCAGCCTTGAATCATATGACCAAGTTATTGGCATTAAATCTCGCTCCCCAAATTAGAGTAAATGCGATCGCACCAGGATTGGTAAATACTCCCATGAGTAAGAATTGGGATGCAGCTAGAAAACTCTGGCAAGACAAATCACCAATGAAAAGAGGCGCACAGCCAGCAGAAATCGCCCAAATAGCCTCGATGATAATTGCTAATGGATATCTAATAGGAGAAACTATTATTGTTGATGGTGGACTCAATTTAACCTAACGTCAGTTCGGCATAAGAAAATGAAATTGTTAGGATAGCTCTAAGCTCTAAGCTTTAAGCCTTTGAGTTATTTTCTATTCAGGATCGT
>CAKZYI010000750.1 GCA_937884735.1 uncultured Pleurocapsa sp. | reverse complement strand
GATAAAAATTCTGGCTGACAAAGATCTCGTCCTACGATAAAAGTTGATCGCCTGGAATTGCTGGGATCTAAAAGAGATAATGACCCTGGTGCAGTTAGCGGATATCCAGAGTAAATGAAGGAATGAGGAATGAGGAATGAGGAATGAGAAATGAGGAATGGCTGACAGCAAAAAACAAAGATAGTTTATATGTTGTTAGCTTGTTTCTTATTGCGATCTCTCTTTATATTTCTGGCATTCAAGATCCTGCTTTGAGAGATTGGGATGAAGGCATTGTGGCAGGGGTTGCTCGCGATATTTGGCGAGGGTTTCCCGATGGCAATACTTGGTTATATCCTACGATTAATAATGGTCAGCCTTACTGGAATAAACCCCCATTAGTTCATTGGCTGTTGGCTTTCTCCTATAGCTTATTTGGGGTTAGTGAATGGAGTACGAGGTTATTTCCTGCGGTAATTTCAGCCTGTTGTATCCCTTTGCTATACAAAATTGGCAGAGAATTATTTAGCTCTTATTTAACCGCTGTTTTTTCTGCTTTGGTGTATCTGACATTTTTGCCTATCGCTCGTCATGGCAAGGTAGCAATGTTGGATGGGGCAATTAACTGTTGGTATTGCTTTGCAGTTTGGTGTTTGTTGCGGGGGCGAAAAGACCGCAGATGGTTGTTGGGAACGGGTTTGGGTATTGGTTTAATTTGCCTGACTAAGGGCATCATGATGGGTATATTGTTAGGCGGAATATTAATTATATTTCTCCTGTGGGATAGCCCAAAATTGCTTCTGAGTCCTTATTTTGTAGTTAGTTTGGTCTTAGGAATGATTCCTGCGATCGCCTGGTACATGCTTCAATATTTATATTATGGGGCAGAATTTCTCGGTACTAGTTTGGGAGAACAGACTTTTAATCGTAAATGGCAGCCTGTAAGCAATGTTTCTAGTCCACCTTGGTACTATTTGTTAGAAATTGCTAAATATGGTTTACCCTGGCTAATATTTTTACCCAAAGGAATAGAGCTAGCTATCAAGAATCTTCATTTGAGTTGGGCAAAACTAGCTCTAGTGTGGTGTGGCGTGTATTTACTGACAACATCTTTAATGGTAACCAAGTTGCCTTGGTATATTATGCCTATTTATCCTGGGCTATCTCTTCTAATTGGGGCGAGGTTGGCAACTGCTTGGGATCGAGCAATATATCCTCGTAGCTGGAAAATTTCGTTGACTGTGGTTACTTTTATTTGCTGGGCAGGCAGTATTTATTTGGGCTTAAGCAAGCAAATAGAGACAGATATTGTCCCAATCGTTGCCTTAGTTGCGATCGCTTTTACAATTGCACTGATGTTACTGTGGTCTTCTTCTGGCTACTTTATTCTGGTAACCATTGTTGGTTTTTATTTGGGATTATTATTATTATTTAATTCTGATTACTGGCTGTGGGAATTAAACGAAGCTTTTCCCGTTCGACCAATTGCCGCAACAATCAGGCAATCTACTCCTTTAGGACAAAATATTTATACAGCTTATCCTTATCGAAGACCTTCTTTAGAATTTTATAGCGAACGTCTAATTGTTCCAGTTGAGTATTCCGAACTAAAACGATTGTGGTCACAAAGCGAACCCGTTTTCTTGTTGGTTAACAGAAAGGCAGTAGAAGAACTAGATTTTAAAGATCGTATTCAACTAGGTATCAATCAAAGTAATGAAGAACAATGGCAATTGATTACTCAAAGCGATCGATAATTTCACTGCTCTAATATGCTTTGTATCTGCCAAATTGTATTTGAGTTTACTTCTTGTTAAAAAGTTAGAAGATAGAATTTTGACTATGAAGAATACGAACATAAAATCAAACATCATCCGAGCAGTGTGGTCTTCTGTAGAAGCAATTAATAAAAATGCTTTACTCCAGCTTAATGATACGGACTTGACTCATCAAATTATGAAACGAGTAGAGTGCGTTTCTACCCTAACATCCGAAGATCGTCAGTCATTAAGCAACTACATAAGGTCTAAAGTCCTATTAATTAGAGATATTGCAGATTCTCAAATTTAACTTCAGATTAATTGCGTGTAGTACTTTGCGACTGAAAATAAGGCACATAGTTTTTTGAGAAAGGCAAAAGTTTGCCCCATCTGCCTGGGTTGATCGCAAATCTTGCTAATGCTCTAATTGTCCCACCCTTATACAAGACGATATTTCTGGGGATAAATGGCTAATCACAAAAAGAAGTCAGAAGTTTAACAAAGATGTCACAATGTAGATAATTAAGGTCGATCGTTGTGACCTAGAGTCCGATTTATAGAACAGCCTGTGAATTCAATCGCTTCCACTTCTGAATTAAACTTAAAAGAATTATTCCCGTTTGAACTAGATGATTTTCAAAAAAAGGCGGTAGCAGCCTTAGCAGCAGGAAAATCAGTTGTGGTCTGCGCCCCTACTGGTTCGGGGAAAACTTTAATTGGTGAATATGCTATCTATCGCGCCTTGAGTCATGGCAAAAGGGTATTTTATACTACCCCTTTAAAAGCTCTTTCAAATCAGAAATTTAGAGACTTTCAGGAACAGTTTGGCGAAGGAAATGCCAAGAAGATCGGTTTGCTAACAGGAGACACGATTATTAATCCTGATGCAGACGTAGTGATTATGACTACTGAGATTTTCCGCAACATGCTTTATGAGACTCCCATCGGGCAGTTGGGTACTTCTTTAGAGGATGTGGAAGCTGTAGTATTGGACGAGTGTCATTACATCAGCAATCGCTATCGCGGTACGGTATGGGAAGAGTCAATTATTTATTGTCCACCTCAAATACAGTTAGTTGCTCTTTCGGCTACTATTGGCAATCCCCAAGAATTGACCGACTGGATTGCCAAAGTTCGTAACTCCAATTCTAGCAATCAGCATCAATATGAATGCGAGTTAATTAATTCTGATTTTCGTCCTGTACCTTTAAGATACTATTTTTGCGATCGCCGTGGCATTCATCGGCTATTAAACCAGGAAGAAACTGCCATTAGTCCCAAGCTAAAGGCATCTTCTCCTCGTAAGGGTCAAAAAGCCAAGCGAATGAAGGTAAAAGACTGTCCTAAAATATATCAGGTAGTACAACAGCTACAGGCAAAAGATATGCTACCTGCGATTTATATTATCTTTAGTCGTCGGGGTTGTGATAAGGCAGTAGATACAATTGATGGACTGCGTTTGGTGACATCAGAAGAAGGACAGCAAATTGAAAATATTTTGCTGTATTTCTTTTTGACTAATAATATTGACCTGCAAACTGCTTTACTAGAACATTTTGCTGATTCTAATTCAGAATTAACTTCTTTGTTACGAGATTACCTAGCAGTTAACGAAAATGCTGAAGCTGATTTAGCACAATATTTAAATCAAAACCCCAATCAAAAATATCTTCTGTGGCAATTTTTGTGTGAAAGTTCCCAAATTGCCCGAATAGATCAAATAGAACCCCTAATGCGGGGTATTGCTTCTCACCATGCAGGGCTGTTACCCGCTTGGAAAGAATTAGTCGAAAGGCTATTTGAAATGGGACTAGTCAAAATTGTCTTTGCCACAGCTACCCTAGCAGCAGGAATTAATATGCCCGCCCGCACGACGGTAATGTCAGCATTATCCAAGCGTACCGACGGGGGACACAGTATGCTGAGTCCTTCAGAATTTTTGCAAATATCAGGTCGGGCTGGTCGAAGAGGGAAAGATAAAGTAGGTCATGTGGTTACTATTCAAACGCCCTTTGAAGGAGCAAAAGAAGCCGCATTCTTGGCGACTTCCTCTGCTGAACCCTTGAGAAGCTGGTTTACACCTTCTTACGGCATGGTATTAAACCTATTGCAAAAATATAGCTTGCCAGAAGTAAAAGAACTATTAGAAAGAAGCTTTGCCGAATATTTATCCCAAAAAAGACTTGCTCCCGAACAATCCGCGATCGCCGAAATTACCACGGAATTAGCTAAACTAGATGTAGCATTGGCTGCGGTATCTTCTGGACAACTAGCTACCTATCAAAAACTGCGGGAAAGAGGCAGAGAAGAGCAAAGATTGCTAGAAATCTTACAACAGCAAGCAGAAGCTACTCGCAAAAATAATATTAAGCCTTTGATACCGCAAATAGAGCCTGGAAGAATTGTCGGTTTAAAGGGGAAACATATTAGGGTAAATGCGCCTTTGGCGGCAGTATTGGTAGAGAAGATTCCAGGTTCGGGAAAAGCCCCTAACCTACTTTGTTTGGGAGTAGACAACTATTGGTATATTGCTGCTAATGCTGATATTACCGAGATCAACGAAGGAACTTTTAGCCAGCAAGAAATAGAGCAAATTGCTACTCC
>CAKZYI010000749.1 GCA_937884735.1 uncultured Pleurocapsa sp. | reverse complement strand
GGTGCGATACAAAACATTCTTGGAATGCAAACCGTCACCCACAAAAGTCTACTGAAGAATTAGTAAACACTGCGAAAAATGTTAATCCTTGCATTGTAATTATTACGGGAGGAGAACCATTGATGCACGATTTATTGCCTTTAACTACGGCATTTAAAAATGCTGGAATACAAATTCATTTAGAAACTTCTGGCGCACATCCTTACAGTGGAAATTTTGACTGGGTGACTTTTTCTCCCAAACAGTTTAAAGCACCCCATGAAAGTATTTATAATCAAACTAATGAATTGAAAGTAGTTGTAACTAATGAATACGATTTAAAATGGGCAGAACAACAAGCAGCATTAATTCCAGAAAAGGCTTTATGTTATTTGCAACCTGAATGGAATTCTCCTCAAAGTAAAGACTTGATTTTTAATTATGTTCTCAAACATCCACAGTGGCGAATTAGTTTACAGACTCATAAGTTATTAGAGATTCAATAATAATTAATTTTACATAGCTAGCTGTCGAAAAAATATCTATGGCAATCCGACCTCAGTTGTGAAAAATATTGGTCTTAAATGTCATTCGACGTTGGTCTTTTGTGATTAATTATTTTTATGAATGATCCCAGACTGCTATAGAAGAAACAGAGAATAGAATAGTTGACAGACTATAAAAACTTCTAAACCCGATCACCCTTTAAATGCTGTTAAATATTACTACTACCCATCAACCCGCTACAGATTTAGGATATTTACTTCACAAGCATCCCGACAAATGCCAATCTTTTCCTATGACATTCGGACAGGCTCATGTATTTTATCCAGAGTCAAATACTCAAAAATGCACCGCTACCCTGTTATTAGATGTCAATCCTGTAGATTTGGTTCGAGGTAAATCTAATAGTCAGGGCGAAGGAAAATTAAGTCAGTATGTTAACGATCGCCCTTATGTGTCATCATCATTTATGAGTGTTGCGATCGCAAAAGTTTTCCGTACTGCTTTATCTGGACGTTGCAAAGATATGCCAGAATTAGTAGGTACAGCTATACCTTTAAGCGTCAATCTTCCTGTATTACCCTGTCGTGGTGGTATATCCTTTCTGAAAGAGTTATTCGAGCCTCTAGGCTATGAAGTTACAGGAAAAGCAATTCCCTTAGATTCTACTTTTACAGCTTGGGAAGATAGCGTTTATATTGATGCTACTCTAAGCAATACTCTTCCTCTGCAAAACTTACTTAGCCATATCTATGTTTTAATACCCGTGCTAGATGACGATAAACACTATTGGGTAGGAGACGAAGAAATAGATAAGCTATTACGTCACGGTGAAGGCTGGCTTAACGAACATCCTATCAAAGAGCAAATTACTAAAAGATATCTCAAACGTCGCTGGAGCTTGGCGAGAAAAGCATTAGAGCAGTTAAGTGAAGAAGATACTCAAGATATCGAAGTAGAAGACACGGTTAGAGATGAAGAAGAAGCTGCGATCGAAAAACCCATTAGCTTAAACCAACAAAGATTGGAAGTTGTCGCCGAAACTATTAAGCAAAGCCAAGCAAAACGAGTAATAGATTTAGGCTGTGGTGAGGGAAAATTAATTAAATACTTGCTAAAAAGCAAATCCATCGAACAAATTACGGGAGTTGATGTTTCTTACCGCACTCTAGAAATAGCAAAGAAAAGACTTAAGCTAGATGACTTACCTTTTCATCAAAAAGACAAAATTCAATTGATTAAAGGCTCGTTAATTTATCGCGATAAACGATTTAATAATTATGATGCAGCTACACTAATCGAAGTAATCGAACATCTAGATTTAAACCGCCTGGCTGCTTTAGAGAGAGTTGTCTTTGAATTTGCCAAGCCTAAATTAGTTATAGTAACTACGCCTAACATTGAATATAACGTGCAGTTTAAATCCCTGCCTCATGGCAAATTACGCCACCGCGATCATCGTTTTGAATGGACGAGAAAAGAGTTTCAAGATTGGGCAAATAATGTATGTGAAAACTTTAATTATCAAGTGGCTTTTCAAGATATTGGCGATGAAGATTCCGAAGTTGGTACACCGACGCAAATGGCAACTTTTACATTGAGCATTTAATATTGAGCATTGAACATTGTAAAAATTGGCAATAAACTAGCTACAATTCTCTTTCTCCTGCAGCTTTGCGCGAACTATTTCTGTCCCTTCCTTTCCCCAGGGTGCATCCCACTGATTAATATGAGATAGTGCTTGTGCTGCTCGCATAGCATTGTCTGCATCCATCGAGCCATGGAGACAAAGCTCTACCAGAGAATTGTAAGCAAATTTATTCCCCAACTTGGCAAGTATCCAGTCATTAGTGGCTTGATCAAACATATCTGTATTTTTCCAACGGTTGAGATAGCGTTTAATTCGCTCTGCTTCATAGTTGATATCTCCACCCCGTGCCAAAAGATTAATAGTACCAGGGCTACCATGAAAACTTGCTTCGGCTGCATCTAGTACATAAACTAGTGCTTTGGGAACTCGCATCCACAAAAGCGTTTCTACGCACCAACTCCAAGTACTAAAGCGTATACCTTCCAAAAGTTTTTCTCCCAAAAGATCGCAAAAGCGATCGACTTCTTCATGTTCGCGAACAACATCTAAAAGTCCCCGCATAACCGATTCTACGCTTTTCCGTTTAGTCCATTTAGCTATTCGAGCATCTCCTTCTACACTTTTGTTGAGTGCAAAAACACGAGTTGCAGAACGAATTCTCGTTTTTGAGCCTCTAGCAACTTTAGCAATTTCTTGAACACTATCAGTTAGTTTAACAACTAAATCGTCATCACCATTATCTAAAGCAGTTTTAAGATTAGACATAGACTATAGATCAATTGCGATCGTTTATTCTTTAAGGCTTCATTATTAATTAGGACTTACGCAAGAATCATTTTGAGGGAAGGATTTTCAAGTTGTTGAATTAA
>CAKZYI010000748.1 GCA_937884735.1 uncultured Pleurocapsa sp. | reverse complement strand
CTGCAATCCTATCAATATATTTAATTTAAGGCGATCGCACAATACTAAATACTGTTTACTACTTGTACCGCACCAAATTTACTCGGTAGCGTTGCTTTTTAGTAATAGAAACTTCTCCTACTTCCAATCTTCCTTTGCCTCGCATCGCAATCAAATCTCCTGCTTTGACGTTATGACTAGATTGGGTTATCTCTTTCCAATTAACTCGGACATCTTTGCTCGAAATTGCATTTGCCATTTTACTGCGAGACATGCCAAAACCAGCAGAAGCGATCGCATCCAAACGCATGGAAGCTTCTACGGTAGTTATTTCTTTCTTTTTGGGGGGACGAATTTTTAATTCGCTAAAGTCTATCTGCTGAGTTTTTACTGCTACAGAGCGTACCTGGGTTAAAGAAGTAGTAAGAAAGTCTACCATTTCTGGAACAACAATGGCTTGCGCGCCTCTTTCTCCTAAAACAATAATATCTCCCACTTTATCTCTAACAATACCTGTACCTAAAATAGAGCCTAAAAAATCTCGATGGGTAGCAGGATCGAAGAGAAAATTACCTGCAATATCTAAAACAGCTAGTTCGACTTGAGATTCATCTAAAGGTATGTCAGGGCGAGACAAAGCTATTCTTTGTCTTTCTGCTTGAGGATACCCGCCCCAAGGTAAAGTCTCTATTTCAGTTAGATTTTGGAAAATTGCTTGGACTTCTGCAAGTACTGGGGGAGATAAAAAATCTGTAATGACTACTTCCCAATTTTTGATAGCTTGTTCGGCTTGATCGATAACGCGAGTAATCTCTTCCTTATTTTCAACGCGCTTTAATAAGTCTTCTTTTGGCAGCATTTAATAATAATTCATCTTTATTTACATAATAAGCGATCGACGCATACGACATAGGCAAGGGTAGACTTTTTTATTTTAATTATCCAAAACAAATTAAATTTTCAAACCTACTCCAATTAAGGCTTGGTGGTTTTTTGGTAAACTTTGCTGCCTAAAAGCTACGTAATTATAACTAAAGACATATTGCCAATTTGTTAGAAGGAATTTATTATGTGGACACCATGAACTTCTAATCTATAATTTCTAAATTTAATTTATAAAACAATCTCATAAAGAGTAAAAGCTACTTATAGGTGTCATGATCGAAAAATCTAACACAAAGTTTATAATTATCTCTACTATTGCTGTAATAGTAAATATAAGCATCCAGTCTTTGACTACGTTTAATGCTTTTGCCTCATCTGATGCAGACTATAGCTTTGCACTGGCTTCAGAGTGGCATGATTGTCAACAACTTGGCTCGGCTTATCAAGCAGTATATGCTTTTGAAACAGCTACCTCTTATGTAAATATTTGCCAGAAAGACAATGAATATTTTTATTTAGGAGAAGCAAAGCAAAAAGAAAATTCTAATGGTATTGCTAATCTGAGAAGTTCTACTTTTATTCCTGCTTATCCTTTGGAAAATCGTAGTGGTTTTAAAGCAGAGAATGGCAATGTATCTTATTGGATCATCTTACCTTTTGGTTCTAAAAATAATCTTAATGTTGTTAACTCAAATCGTTCGGAAGCTATTTTAACTATCAAGCGCAATAATCGTCTAGTTTCTGTAGAATCATCTTTAAACAAGTATTGTCATCAATCAGAAACTACAATTGCTTGGGATACGATTGAGCTACAGCCTCAAAATTCAGACCAGGTAGCAACTATTCCTCAACAGCAAGATATTGGCTCAAAGTTTTCCTTGATTGATCAAGGAGATCGCTTGTTACCTTCTGAAAGGTTTAATTCTGACTCAAGATTTGATTTCTATCGCATTGGGGGAGAAATACATCGTTTGACCACATGTAGTTGAGGTTTTTGAGATACTAGTGACTAGTGATTGATTAATTAAATTGATTCATAAATTTGCGATCAATATAGTCTTTAAGCTGCCAAAATAGCCTAGATTGCCAACCAAACCTATCCCAGGATGCGATCGCTTTATAGTCTCCTGTACCAATTAAAGCTAAATACTTATCTTGAGGAATATAGGATTCTTAAGGTTGTTTTGTCAATGGTTGTTCGGTCAATATTTGTTGCCAATTATGAAACAGTGGTTGTCCCTGACGAACGGCAAATACTCCCGCTTTAGGACGTTTATGGTCAATCATAGTGGCAATATCTCCCGCTGCAAATATTTGGGGATGGGAAACAGACTGGAGAGTATCTGTTACTAAAACAAAACCCCGCTCGTTAGTAGCAAGCTGAGATTGTTCAATCCAAGATGGTGCCGTAGCTTGAGTAACCCAGAAAACTCGGTCGTATTGAATACTAAAGCCCGATTTGCAGTTAATGCGATCGCTTAATACCTCTATAACTTCTTGCTCTAGATGTAGCTTAATACCCCTCTCTAGTAAAATTTTTTTTAGCTTATTACTTACCCAATTATTATGACCTGATAATAGGCGATCGCCACGATGAACTAGATGTATTTGTAGGTTATCTTGTGGTCGATCTAAAATTTTTCGCAAACAGGCTTGCATATTTAATGCTAGCTCTACTCCTCCCGCGCCACCACCTACTATAACCAAAGAAATCGGCTGAGTTGAATTGGATATTGCTTCTTGTTTTAATTCATACCAAGCTTTGAGGAATTCGGGTACAGGTTTGGCGGGAATAGCATATTTATTGGCACCAGGAATAGTGATTGTTTGGGGAGTACTACCAATATCAAGAGATAAATAATCAAACTCAATCTGTTTGCCAGACTCACAAATAATTTTATGGTTATTGAGATCTAAATCGACGGCACGATCGATAATTAACTTAGCACCTGCAAACTTGGCTAAGTTGCGTAAATCAATATGAGTTTCGGTATAACTATAAAAACCCGCCACATGACCAGGTAGCATTCCTGAATAAGGTGTTTGCTCCACGTCACTAATCAAAATTAGATCTGTACTAGGTATAGAATCCATTCCCCATAACTTCAAAGCGATCGCATGAGAATGACCACCACCAATTAAAACTAGCTTTTTTTTGAAGTGATTGGGTGATGGGCTAGAAGAATCAAAAAGGGTGGGGGTATTATGAGATTCCATTGTCAATTTTTAGCTGTCAATTGTCAAACTGTTTCCCAAGGACGATAACGTCGAGCGTAATAGTCTAAGATCTCTGTTATTTGTTGCTTATCTTTTTCTGCAATCTCTTCTGAATAACTTATCTCTAATGCTGCAACCTGGCTTTGATAATAATCAAATTTTGCCCCAGGCTGATGTTTTACAGGATGAAGAATTAGATTAGCCAAAACTCCGTCAACTTGCCTTAGATGAGCAGCCACTTCTCGATATACGGCTAAAGGCAACTGAGGAGAAGCAATTTGCTGTTTGGTTTGCGGTTTGAGGGTAATTGGCTGCATGGTCTGTTTTTGTATAGGATTAAATTTATTAGAATATTTTCGCACATTCAACACCTACCCAACCCTTATTTTTCCTAACTTTCAAAACATGGCTGGCAGCTTTGCTTTTTCAATAATTGACTGAAGCATGACCATACTGTGACACAATCATTGCATAATATAAAGATATGCTAAGAGTTTTATTTTAGTAAATTGCTCAATCACGATAACTAAAATTCAAGACTCGTAGGATAAATAAAATAAAGATAGATAGAAAAAATTGATACTTATTATGAAAACTGTTTCCGATAGTAAAAGGGCTTTTTATGCTGCTTATCCTCGTCCAATTAACTCTATCTATCGTAGAGTAATTGAAGAATTGCTAGTAGAAATGCACTTATTATCAGTAAATGCAGACTTTAAGAGCGATCCTATTTATTATTTGGGAATTGTCACTTCATTTGAACGTTTGATGCAGGGGTATCAGCCAGAAAGCGATAAAGAGAAGATTTTTAATGCTTTGTGTACTTCTACTGATGCTAATCCTGAAACTTATAAATCTCAAGCAGGAACGTTACTATCCCTTGCAAAAGATAAATCTACATCAGATCTAATTGCTTGGCTGAGTAATCCAGAGGCGGAAAATGACAATGGTTATATCGTAGAGCCAATCAAAGCAATTTCTACAAACGATAATTTTAAGTACAGTCGTCCCTTTGCGATCGGAATCTATATCGGGGAAATCTAGAGAAAATGACCGAGTTGCTCAAGGTTATCGAAGATGTTCTAGAGGCAAGCCGCTAGCAAAGAGCAAAATGAGAACAAGAAAAAGCAGCTACTTCTAGTAGTGAAACTAAAGAAGTAGAAGAAGCAACAGCTGAATAGTAAAGTAGTTGTGGGCTAGTGGAGTAGTTGAAGCAGTTAAAATTTCTTCATCCTCTCTTTCTTCACTACTCTTTTATGTCCTTAACTGCTTTACTTCTGATTCTGGCTACCTTTGAGAAACTTATTGACCTTATTGATAATTTGAGTTGGATTCATAGCTTTGCTCAGATAGTCATCGACTTTTCCCAAAGCAAAATTTTGGTTATTATTGCTTTGACGATCGCCGAGTACAATTAGATTAATCTCATTTGCTATGGAGCTTTTTTGGATAGCTTGGGTAAGATTGTTTATTCCTACTAAACCAAAATCACAATCTATGATTATTAATCTCGGCTGTAATAGCTCTATTTGATTCATTGCCATAATAGAATCCATTAGCCAAACTACTTGGCAGTCAATAGTATTTAAAAGCTGGCAAATGAAAGTCGCACTTTCCTCATCTTCTGTAACTAACACGATGGTAGGAGAAGATGAGATAGTTTGTCGCAAAGCAGATGAGTCATGATTTAAATGAGGCTCAAAGTGAGTCTTTACTGGTAGAGACACCGTAAACATAGAGCCTTTATCTAAAGCTGACTCTACTTCGATATTCCCACCATGTAGCTCTACAAGTTTTTTAGATAAAGCTAATCCCAAACCCGTACCACCATGAGTACGATCTCTAAAGTTTTCTATTTGTTTAAATTTTTCAAATAGTAAAGGAATTTCTTGAGGAGCTATACCAATCCCCGTATCTTCCACTTGAAATACTACATGGCGTTTTTCTCGCCAAACTCTAAGAGTTACCTCTCCTTGCTTGGGGGTAAACTTAATTCCATTGTTGAGCAGATTGAACAAAATTTCTTTAAGCCTAATTTCATCGGCAAAAAAGTATTCTTGGTCTATGTTTAGCTTTATTTCCGAGCTTAGGGTGATTTTTTTGGCTTCGGCTGTTTCTTGAAGCATTTGCAAAGATTGTCTGGCTATATCCACTAGGGATATTTGTTTGATGTTTAATAAATGTTTGCCTGATTCGACATCAGAAAACTCTAAAATATTATTGATTAACGCGAGTAAATGCTTGCCACTCTGTTGAATCAGATGGAGATACTGCTGTTGTTTTTCTGGGGATAGTGGTGCAGTCGATTTTGTAGACGACCACTGTAATAACGTACTAGAAAGCCCAATAACGCAAGTTAAGGGAGTGCGTAATTCATGGCTCATGCTGCCCAAAAACTCGTGTTTAGACTTACTTGCCGCTTCGGCTGCTATTAAAGCATCTTTGATTTGTTGTGCTTGATTTTGAACTTGTTTTTCGAGAAGTTTTTTATGCTGATGTAGCTGTTTGTATGATTGATG
>CAKZYI010000747.1 GCA_937884735.1 uncultured Pleurocapsa sp. | reverse complement strand
CGACAATCATATCAACTGATACAACAGTTCACAGCCGACGCAGCCCACGAATTGAGGACACCTTTAGCTGCAATTAGAGCGACTGTTGAATCGACTTTGATGATCCATAACCTTACTGAAGCCGAAACTAAAGAGACTTTAGAAGCTATTGGTCGTCAAAATATTCGTTTATCCAATTTAGTTGCAGACTTACTGATGCTATGTCGCATGGATCGTCAGTTGAATGTTGCCAACTCTTCTATCGAGATTAAAGAACAAATAGATCTTGTAAGCTTAATCAAAGATATAGTTGAAGATTTTAGCTTATTGGCACATAAGTCTGAGATTCGACTAGACATGAATCTTTTAGTAATAGAGCCTTTGATGATGATTGGCAATTACGAACAGCTGTATCGTATGGTTTCCAATTTAGTATCCAACGCCCTGAAGTGTACAACAACAGGAGGACAAATACAAATAAATCTGACTTTAGATCGCTCTTGCCAATATGCTTTGATTAAAGTGGAAGACACTGGCGTTTGAATATCTCCAGAATAACTAAATAAAATTTTTACTCGCTTTTATCGCGTCAATAGCGATCGCTCTCGCGAGACAGGTGGCTCTGGTTTGGGTTTATCTATTGCTCAGGCGGTTGCTCAGGCACATCAGGGTACTATTAAAGTAGACAGTAAATTAGGAAAAGGAAGTATCTTTACAGTTTTGCTACCTGTAAAAAAACATGATTTTGCTTGAACCCACTAATTTTGTAGTTACAAATTTATCTTTAATAAATATATTTGCGCAAAAAAAAGACAGGTGTCAAAACCCGTCTCAATAAGCTATTAAATTTAAGTAATTTAAGTCAAATAAATTAGAAGTTCATTTCTGCTGCTTGAACTCTCTCTACTTGCTTTTTCTTGATTACAAGCATAATTTGACAAATCATAATGCCACCAACAAAAGCCATCAAACCGCCAATACGAGCAGGGCTTTGTAGGACTACTTCGGTGTCTTTTTGACCAAAACCACCAACATTAGGGTTGTTAGTTAAAGCTTCACCAGCAGCAATTTCTTGACCTTCTGCTACGATAAGTTCTGGTCCTGCTGGAATAGTATCAGTAACAGTACCATCTGCACTATTAATGGTTACTTCATAACCGCCATCATCTTGAGATGCGATCGCAGCAATTGTTCCCGCAGCAGAAGCTTTAATTTGATTATTGTTGCTGGGTTGTCCAGTAGGATAGATTTGTCCGCGTCCTCGGTTTGCTCCTAAGTGAACTGCATACTTACCAAAATTGATATTTTTGTCAGTTTTGGGATTGGGAGAAAGCACGGGGAAAGTAATCTCTTGATATTGATCGCCAGGTAAAGGACCAACAAGAACTACGTTATCAGCACCTTCTTTATATTCTTGGAAGTACACACCGCCAATTTCTTCCTTCATAGATTCAGGAATACGATCTTCAGGAGCAATCTTAAATCCGTCAGGTAGCATCAATACAGCACCTACGTTTAAACCGCCTTTAGAACCATCTCCAAGCACCTGCTGACTTTCGAGATCATAAGGAATTTTAACAACAGCTTCAAATACGGTGTCGGGTAGTACAGACTGAGGTATTTCTACTTCTGCTTCTTTTTCTGCTAGGTGACAGTTCGCACAGACAATTCTGCCTGTAGCTTCTCTTGGAGTCTCTGGTGCAGTTTGTTGCGCCCAAAAAGGATAGGCAGCCGCAGACTGGGATACAGCAAGATCGCTGGCAAAGAAAATAGCGACAGTAGCGATCGCCACTACAGTAGATTTAGTAATTATGTCCTTGGCAAATTTCAATAATGCCAATGGTTTCAATGTTCTCATTTGTTCGATTTAAAATCTCAAAAAAATTAATACAGATGAATAATATTTGACGTGGATAAAATAAGATTTAGTCGATAAATTCCCAGGACAATTTTTTCCTTATCCTTTATCCTTCATCCTTTATCCCTTTTTCTATGCCCAGTAAGGTTTCTCACCAGTACGGAAATCGGTTTCTGTCCATTGACTAAAGACTAGCTTATCTTCTTTTTCTTCAGCTTTAGCCAGTGCTAAAGATAAAGGTGCTGGACCTCTAACCACTTTTCCTGTTTCATCATATTGAGAACCATGACAAGGGCACATGATTTTGTTTTCGCTGGCATTCAAAGGAACACCACAGCCAAGGTGAGTACATACCGCATTGAT
>CAKZYI010000746.1 GCA_937884735.1 uncultured Pleurocapsa sp. | reverse complement strand
AATTCTCCCGTAATTTTGACAGTGGCGCGGATGGCAAAACAAAAACAATTGGACTTGCTGATTCGTGCTGTGGCAAAAGCTAGAGAAACTATTCCAGTTAAATTGATTATTTTGGGGGATGGTTTATTGAAAGATAAGCTGCAAGCTTTATGCGATGAGTTAGATATTCAAGAAGCAGTATCGATGCCTGGATACGTCCATAACCCCTATCGCTATATGAAAGCCTGCGATTTGTTCGTCCTATATTCTGCTTGGGAAGGTTGCCCCGTTGCTCTAGAAGAGGCTTTAGCCTGCGGTGCGGCAGTCATCGTCAACGATGCCCCAGGGGGTTCGAGGGATATTGTGGGAGATGGTAAATATGGTGCAGTCGTCCCCAATAATAACCCCCAGGCTTTAGCCAATACCATAGTCAAAATATTAAACGATCCCCAACTCAAAAAATACTACCAACAGCAAGCTTTACTACGCTGTCATGATTTTCAATATCAAAAAATTAGTCAGCAGTATTTAGACTTTGCTATTGGCTGTAATTAGTATTTATTTAACATCAAAATAATGAATCAAAAACAACCTCGTATTGTCATAGTTAATGTTTGGCACGACGATAATAAAGGGGATGGCGGGATCTGTGAAGGTCTGATAATTTCCTTGAAACAACGTTGGTCTGATGCTGAATTGAGTATTGTCTCGATGATGCCCTATTATGCCCCTGTATCTCCCAATGCCCATCGCCATTTGCGTTCTCGTTTTCCCGATTTGAAAGTTTTCTCCTCACCTTTTGTGGCGAAAGATCCTTCCTATTCTCCAGATCGCTATGGACATTTGCGTAAGCTGTGGCACATACCAAAAACCCTCTGGCAGCTTGTCGGCTGGTTGCCTCAATCTCATCCTGCTTTAAATGCGATCGCTAATGCCGATTTGGTAATTTCTAATGGGGGTCAGTATATTTATACTTCTAATAACTATTTTGCTAGTTTGTTTCGCACCTTTAGAAACCTTTACCCATTTATGCTGGCAGGTAATTATCGAGTCCCCTATGTTTTGTTTAGTCAATCCTACGACTTTCGCTACAGCGATCGCCTAGACGATAAACTAGTCAGGAATATAGAGAGTCAGGCACAAAAAGTATTTGCCAGAGAACAAATATCTCTCAATGCCCTGATTAAAGAAGGCATTCCTAAAAATATTTTAGATTTAATCCCCGATGCAGCTTTTGCCCTCAAGCCCAACCATACCGAAAAGGTGCGATCAGTTTTGAGCAAGCACCAACTAGAAAAGGGTAAGTTTTGGACGATTACGGTGCGCAAATGGGGCATTCACACGGATGATTTTTTAGAGCAAATGGCAGTTTTAATCAATCGGGCAATCTCCCAACAGTTAGTCGAAAAAATTGTTTTGGTCGCTCAAACCCTAGGTCCAAGCCGAGGCGAAAACGACCGTCTGGCAACTCAAAAATTAGCTCAAAAGCTAGATTTGGATGCCGTTAGCGTCATTGAAGATGACCTGTCCCCTGGGGAATTAGTTGCTTTTTACGGCGAAGCCGAACTAATGCTAGGGACTCGTTTTCATTCGGTAATTTTTGCCCTAGTAGGTGGCACTCCAGCATATGCCGTATCTTATGCAGGACCAAAAACCTGGGGCATTATGGAAATGCTGGACATGAAACATCTTTGCACCAACATGAGCGATTTTGATGCCGATTTGGTGCTGAAACAAATACAAGAATCTGACTTACCAGCGATCGCTCGCGGTTTGCCAGCCAAGATAGACAACCTCAAACAACAGTTAAGCCAAGCTGTCAATACTTTAGTTCTTAAATAGCATTGAGTTTATTTAATTCTATATAACAAGGCGATCGCAAAAAATATCAAATGTTTCTAATTAACACAAATATAATTCAAAATATTAGTTAATTAATTAAGAGTTAACTATAAATCAAAATGAAAATTCTTAGTATTCATAATCGCTATACTCAACGTGGTGGGGAAGAAGAATCTTACGAACTCGAAGCTGAAATATTACAAGAAAATGGACATCAGGTTGATACTTACGAAGAAAATAACCTCAATCTGAAAAAATTCTCTTCATCTCGTTTAGCATTCAAAACCGTTTGGTCAGTCGAATCTTACCGTCAAGTCAAACAAAAATTAGCTAGTTCTCAACACGATATCGTTCACGTTCACAATTTTTTCCCGCTGATTTCGCCCTCGGTTTACTATGCCGCCCGAAAAGCTAAAGTTCCTGTGGTTCAAACCCTGCAAAATTTTCGCTTGTTATGTCCCAATGCTTTGTTTTTAAGAGAGGGCAAAGTTTGCGAACAGTGTTTGAATAAATTTGTTCCCTATCCAGGGATTTTCCACGGCTGCTATCGCGATAGTAAAACTGCCTCTGCTGGAGTAGCAGCAATGCTAACAGTTCATCGCGCTTTGGGGACTTGGAAAAATTTGGTAGATCGCTATATTGCTTTAACCAACTACGATCGCGATAAATTTATTCAAGGAGGCATACCAGCCGAAAAAATCATCGTCAAACCAAACATTATTCACCCCGATCCTGGAGTAGGAAAGGGCGATGGCGACTATGCAGTATTTGTAGGTAGGCTGTCGGTGGAAAAGGGAATTGATACTCTGTTGGCTGCTTGGTCAAAATTAGCCCCGAAAATTCCTTTAAAAATTGTTGGTGAAGGTCCTTTAGCCGATAAAGTAGCAGAAGCTGCCGAGGCAATTCCCCAAGTTGAGTGGTTGGGCTATAAACCTCTAACAGAGGTGTTTGAAGTAGTAGGGAAAGCCAAGATGTTTATTTATCCTTCCAAATGGAATGAAACCTTTAGTCGAGTCGCAGTAGAGGCTTTTGCCAAAGGAACACCTGTAATTGCAGCATCGGGAGTGGCAGCAATGGCAGATTTAGTCGATCCAGGGAGAACAGGACTACATTTTAAGATTGGCAACGCTGAAGATTTGGTGACTCAGGTGGAGTGGTTACTAGCGCGTCCACACCTTTTAAAACAGATGCGTCTCAATGCTCGTGCTGAGTTTGAAAGTCGTTACACTCCTCAAGAAAATTATCAGCAGTTGATGGCGGTGTACGAACAAGCTATGGCTCAAAATTGGAATCCTAATAAGACAGCATAGTTTTAATTTTTTAAGATAATCTTTCACAACCAAAGTCGATCGCTTTTTTCTACTAAAGCAACGTATTTTTAGTTGTTAGTTTTTAGTTGTTAGTTTTTAGTTATTGAGCGATCGCCCACCCAATTAAACTTAATTTATTCTTTTAAAAATACATTCAATCGCTGTAGATGCACACAATTAATACTCAAAAAAATAAAATTAAATTTTCAAATTTCAACATTGCTAATTACAGTAAGAAAAAACAGATCGTAATTTTTTGCTGTTTGTGCTGTTGGTTTTTACTAATCAGTTTGTCTAGTTTATTTTTACCCCTGCCCAAGTCATTAACTTATGACGAAGACTATTATTATCAAAGCGGTTTGGATATACTGTCGACAAAGCCATCGCAATCGCAACTGAGAGCACCCAATATTATGCCAGCCTCGGCTTTAAATCCCATATTTAGTAAGGCAATTAGAAAGGCTATACCAGCTCGCTTTGCGTCTGAATCGGCAGGAAAAGTTTAATTTGGCAAGTTTGCCACAATTTTTGTAGCCTTGATTTTAGCGGTTTATGTGTTTTTATGGAGTCGCCAGCTATATGGTATTAATGCTGCTTTTATTGCCCTATCTTTATATGTTTTAGATCCTAATATTATCGCTCATGCCCGTATAGTTCATCAAAATATCTTTGGCACTACAGCAATTTTTATTGCTACGTATTATTTCTGGCGGTTCTTAAATTTTGGAGGTCGTAAAAATGCTGTTCTTAGCACTATAACTTTTGGTATTGCTCAAATCAGCCGCTATACAGCTATTTATTTATTACCAATTTATCTAATTTTAACTTTTGCTTTTTATCGTAAAACTATTATTAATTTAGTCAAAAAACCCAACCTCAAAAGTTTTTATAAGATTATCCAGCGGTTTATCTTGGGAATTATCACTTTTGCTCTAGCGGCAATAATAGTTGTTAACCTTGGCTTTTCTTTTGAAAAAACCTTTACTAAATTTGGAAATTATCAGTTTGCCAGCGAATCTTTGACCTCTTTACAAACCGATGCCAAATTTTTAAAAAATATACCCGTTCCCGTTCCCTATGCCTATCTCAAAGGATTGGATATGGGCAAATACAAGCAAGAAACTGGATTTGGCAATTTACCCACCTATCTTATGGGAGAATTGGGTCTAAAAAATGGCGAAATGACAGGATTCAAAGAATATTTTATTATTGCCTTTTTATATAAAGTTCCTATTGCTACGCAAATAATTTTTTGGATGGCGATCGTCAGTTTATGTCGCTATCGACACCATACTAATTTTTGGCGTAATGAAGTTTTTTTGCTTTTTCCGCCCCTCTTTTTCTTTACTGCTATGAGCTTTTCTACTGCTCAAATAGGCATTAGATATATCTTAATGATATTTCCCTTCTTGTTTGTTTTTTCTGGCCGCATAGCATTGTTTTGGAACGCATTCAAACATCGCTATCGTATTTTCGTCCTCGGTCTAATTGCTTATTTACTTGTTTCCAATCTTTCTTACTATCCTCATTATTTATCCTATTTCAATGAGTTGCTCCCAGACCGCAAAATGGCTTATACAATTTTGGCAGACTCCAATTTAGATTGGGGACAAAACAGATTTTATCTCAAGCACTATTTAGCAAATCACCCCCAAACCATGTTAACCCCGACTTGGCCCTGGCTAGACTTGAGTAAAAATCAAGATAGCCGACAGTTTAGCAACCCAATCTTCGATCCCCAACAACCCCAGCCAGGATTGGTCATAATTGGCAGCAACGAACTTTTGGGCATAACCGCCAATCCTCAAAAATATCAGTGGATTAGGGAAAAACTAAAGCCCA
>CAKZYI010000745.1 GCA_937884735.1 uncultured Pleurocapsa sp. | reverse complement strand
AAATTTAAGTAAAATTCCTAAAGCGATCGCAATACTAATAAACAGTAAGAATTTTTTACGTTTCATTATTTACCAACTGATTATATAAATTTGTTTAATTTTGTGCCTTTCGTTACCGTTAGACTTAAAAATTAGAAGGCAGATTAATTAAGTCGAATCAAAATGCCAGAAAGAAAACGGATCGGTATTTTAACCAGTGGCGGAGACTGCGCGGGTTTAAATGCTGTAATTCGAGCGGTAACTCGCTGTGCGGTCAATGTCTATGGTTGGGAAGTATTGGGAATTTGTAAGGCAACCCATGGCTTGATGACTCGTCCCCCTGAAGCAATGCCTTTGGACATTACGAAAGTTGATAGTCTGTTGACTATGGGTGGCACAATTTTGGGTACAACCAACAAAGGAGACCCTTTTGCCTTTCCTATGTCTGATGGTACAATCACAGACCGTTCCCATGAGATTATTGCAGGATATAAACAACTAGATTTAGATGCTTTGATTGGCATTGGTGGAGATGGTAGTTTAGCGATCTTGCGTAAATTAGCGCAGCAAGGAGGAATCAACCTAGTTGGTATTCCCAAAACCATTGATAATGATGTGGGTATTACAGAGCGTTCGATTGGTTTTGATACGGCAGTTAATATTGCCACAGAGGCGATTGATCGCCTTCACTTTACAGCGGCTAGTCATAGTCGGGTAATGATCCTCGAAGTTATGGGTAGAGATGCGGGACATATTGCTTTAAATGCAGGTATTGCAGGAGGAGCAAATATTATTATGCTTCCCGAAATTCCTTATAAAATTGAAAAAATTTGCGAACATATCCAGAAAAGACAGGCAAGAGGACAAGATTATTCAATTGCCGTCGTTTCAGAAGCAGTCTGTACAGAAGCAGGAGACGTATTAGAACAAGGTCATTTTGCAGACTGTCGCTTAGGAGGTATCGGTCAATACTTAGCCGAACAAATCACCGAAAAAAGCGGTGCAGAAACAAGAGTAACTGTTTTGGGTCATACTCAACGAGGTGGTATTTCTTCTCCTTTAGACCGTATTTTAGCCTCTGCCTTTGGTGTGGCAGCAGTCAACTTGATTGCGGAAGAGAAATATGACCAGATGGTGGCTTGGCAAGATCGTCAGGTTACCAGTATTCCTATTGCTGAAGCGATTAAAGACTATCGTGTAGTCGAACCAGAAGGCACTTTGGTTAAAACTGCTAGAGGTATGGGTATTTGTTTAGGAGACTAGAAAAATAAGGAACAAGGGGTAAGGAGTTTATCGTGTTCCAAAGGCGATCGCTTTGAAGTAATTTTATCAAAGCGATCGCATATTCTTTATGCTTCTTCTCTTTTAGTAGCAGCTTCGTTCTTTGGGGCATCTTCAGCCCTATTTGCTGCGGGACCTTCTCCAATAATTGCTTTAGGAGAAACTTGCTTAGAAGCTACATCCATCATTCCTTCAGCATTTGTGTTGGGTTTTGCCGTGGAGCTTTTATCAGTAGCGTTCTTATTGTCAGACATAATAATTTATACCAAAAAATATGAGGTCACTCTTTATTGTGATTGCGATCGAGCAATAGTTAGTCGTACTAAAGATAGATTAACGACCAATGATAATTTTAAAGGCTTTATAAATGTGCGGTAAATTGAAATAATGTAACTACAGAATTACTTCCATAGCGAAATCATGGATGCCGAAAGAAGGAAGCAGTTAGCGCAGTCTGAAAATGCTCCACCTGAAATATTAGCAAAGTACGAAAAGATATTTCTGAATCAATAGCAGTAGCATTAGCTGACGATCCTTCTGCCTATGTTAGAAGTAGGTTAGTTTGCAATCCCAACGTTCCAGATAAAATTCTCGAACTATTGAGCAAAGATATCGATCTAATAAGTAAAGAGGGCAATAGCTTGGTTCAGATAGAACTAATTAAAAACGTCGATCTATAACCAAAGCTATTTGAAAACCTAGCGTCAAGTTCGTCAGCCAAAGTAAGAAAAGAAGTTGCCAAGCATCCAAAAGTACTCCTGTTAGTTTTAGATCGGCTAAAAGCGGATAAAGATGAAGATGTTCGTATAGAAGTTGCAAAAAACCCGAATATATCATCACTAATAATGGAATATCTAGCTAAGGATTCTATCAACTCCAAACCAACTTCTTGTGCATGGAAGTACTATTCTAACGGAGTATGGAAGTTTCATCCTTACAGAGTAGGGACAGACTACCACCATCAAGTTCGTCAGGCGATCTCTCAACGAAAAGATATTACCGAAAAAGCAGCCTCTATATTATCAAAAGATCCTTTACCTCAAGTTAGACAGGTTCTTGCTAAAAATATCAATGTCCCTTTAGATATTATTATTTCTCTGTGTGAAGATAGCGATCGCAACGTGCAAGATGAAGCAATAAAAATGTTTCTAGATCGTTAAAATATACAACAATCTTGGGCATTTACTAAATATGTCATTATTTGTTCGGGTAGAAAGCACTACTATGTATGAGATATACGCCACACTTCTACTTTTTATTAAGGCTAACTAATATATAAACAACGATACGAACTACACAGAAAGTCTAAGTTATACCAATTCTCTAAATACCAGCTACACTTAATGCCTGTAAAATAGATTTCC
>CAKZYI010000744.1 GCA_937884735.1 uncultured Pleurocapsa sp. | reverse complement strand
TTCTCACATACACGAGGTACAGTCTGATGCTCTAGTTTTGGCTAATAGCTAATAACTGACCGAAAGTTAAAACAGGGTTTGATTTAAAAGCAACTTAATCTAAATTATCAACAAGCTGTTCAAGGAAATTGTTTAGATCCTTGGCTGGATAAAGATGAACTGAAGCAGAAACAGAAGAAGCCAAGAATATCTTTGGTTTTAGGAGAAGGCTAGCTAGTTTTACCCCGTTTACTAACGATTTATCCACCTCGTTAGATAAACTCTTTGCCAATAAACAAAACCAGCTAATCCTACTACACAAAATATCCAAAATTTACTGTAGTTATACGGTGGCTCTCCAGAAGCGAACTTTGACATCTGCACCAAATAAGCAGACAAGTAGCAATAATTATTGCAATAAATTTTATCAATAGAGAACGATACATTGGTTAATTCTACTTATAAGTTTCAAATAAAGCATTTCACGAGTTACCTAATTGTCTGGGAAACAAGTTGCTTTTAAGATATCAGTAATTTTAATTTTTAGTTGCTAAAATATTAGTAATCATATAGAGTAAATTAGTTACTATTATGATAATTTATAAAGAAAAACTAACCTATAAATTTAATATTTACTAGGGCAAATAAATTTAGCAGAAAATATATATCTATTGACATTTTACACCTATCAAGTATTATCAAAGATAAAACAATGAGATTTAAATCAATTTTTATTTGTGATTCAAGTCATGAACTAATTATTTTATAGATCAGCCAATTCTTTTAAAGAATCACAAAGTATTTTTCCAACCTAAAAACAATTCCGATTTATATATATAAGCTTTAAAAAAGTAGATTACTTTGTTGACTCTAGACACATTTTGCCTAAATTAATCGAACATTTAAACCAATATTATTAAGGTGAAAAATAATGTCTACAAACTATTTATTCGATTTATGCTTCTTTTTTTATACTTTCGGACAAATTATACTTTTCCAAGTTAAAAATGTTTGAAGATCTTCTAACGAGTTGTCGTGTCTATAACCTATTTTTTAGACAGATTATGCTTCCATTTTGGACAACTTATAAGTAAAGTGACAAATATCTTTTGTTTATAGACTTATATCTCAATTATTTATGAAATACTTACATTTAGTTTCCAGCAGTTTAGTATGTATAGCTTTGGCAAGTTGTTCGACAGAAAAGCAAATTACAGACAATTCCGCTCAATCTAATCAAACAGCAGAAGCCACAGTAATCAACCTAACTCAAGTCGGTTGTCAGTTTTTGGAAGTAGAATCGAAAGACTATCAATATCAACCCATAAGTGCCAATGATTGCGAAAAAATAAATTCTGAGACTTTAGCCACCAGAAAGTCTGAATTTAAATCTTTAGAATTAAAGCCAGGAAAATATATCTTTCGGGTACAAAACTCTAACGTACCCTATCCCCTGGGCTTTTACTTACGGGGGGAAGGAATTAAAAAAGTTAGTCTGCCCAAAGTCAGCGGTGGTGGGCTAACAAAAGGTACAACCAAAGACTACGAAATTACTCTTACTACTGGTAAATATGTTTTTAGCTGTCCTTTGAATCCTACTCCCGATTATCCAATTATAGTTAATTAGTTCGTGCTACTTTTGGAATATAGCGAGCGCTCTAAGCTATGAATTCTGAGCAATTACAGAATTCATCAAAACCTGCTCGTATTTCTGCCCTACTTTATCCCAAGTATATTCGGCTTCTACAAATGAGCGTCCATTTTCTGATAGCTTGTCTCGTAATTTGGCTTCTGAAAACAAACGCCCGATCGCATAAATATATTCCTCTAGAGTATTAGCCCGCATCGCCCTTAGAGGAACAGTTGAGCCATCAACTTGAAATTCGGCTAAAGCGCGATCGCTAGCTACAACAGGGACACCTGATGCCATCGCCTCTAGAGTACGATTTCTCAAGCCATATCCTTGACGTATGGGCAAAACACACACAGTTGCCTGATGGAGATATTCGACGACGTTAGCTACTTCTCCTGTGACAACAATGCCAGATAATTCATTGAGTTCTAAAATTTCTAGGGTGGGATTGGCACCAACTAATTCCAAGACAGCTTCGGGATAGCGATCGCGAATTGCAGGAAATACTTCCAATGCCAAAAAACGAGCCGCATCTATGTTCATGGCTTGATTCATATTGCCGACAAATACAATTCGTTGTCCTCCTTGGTTGGTGATACGCCGACTAAATTTTTTTAAATCTACACCATTAGAAATTATTGTGACTTCACTTTCAGGCTCCAACTGCCTGACAATATTTTTATCCTTGCTATTAACGGTAACAATTGAGCTAAATTTCTCTAGGTAGTTTTGTTCGTATCGTTTGCGTAGTCCCAGATTAATTTGGTCTTTGAATTCGTTTTCCGAATCGCCAGTTGCTAGCTGCTGCTTATATTTACCATATTCAGAAAAGTGTAAATTCAAAACTACTCCTAGTTGAATGTGCCACTGGCGATCGATATAAATTTCATCTGAATTGTCTTCGCAAGCAATTACATCAAATCGACTTTCGGCAACAGCTTCTTTAACCCATTCTGCCAATTCTGGACAGTAGTTATCCAAAACATCAGGGGGCGTTTTTTGCTGAATAAATGCTCCCAAACGTTTTGCTTTATCTATTAATCCCGAAGGTTGATTGTTTTGATTTAAGTCAAAAATCACCAATTCTGCCACCTCCTCTTCTAGCGCGCCGATCTCTGCGTGGCTAATTTCTATGCTACGACGAGTTATTAAAGTAACCTGATGATTGGTTTTGAGATATTGCAGCAAATGAAATGTTCTAAGCTGTTTTCTACCTTTTGTTGGTGGATAGGGAAATGTAGAGCAGAGAATGAGGATCTTCATTTATTCATTTGCTAATAGTTCTTTGTCAGTGGTTGGTTGTTAGTAATTACTGATTACTTAAGTAACAAATAAAATAAATTACCACTACCGTTTAGTCTACCTGCTCTTTCTCCTGCGGTTTCACCACTACCCAAAAAGATATCAACTCTGCCTGCTCCTTTGATAGCACTCCCCGTATCTTGATCTAAGACATAGCGACTAACTACCCTAGTCTCAATTGTGCTAGTTGGTTCGACTTCAGTAATATGTGCAACAATCAATGCCTTAGCACCAGGATGCAGCTAATATTTTT
>CAKZYI010000743.1 GCA_937884735.1 uncultured Pleurocapsa sp. | reverse complement strand
CCTTTGGGAGTCCGACAACGCTTCGCGTTGGCGAGCCTCTTTTCTAGGCTGGCGACGCGCAGAGAGCGCGTGCTAATGGCTAATGGTTAATGGGGCTACTTGCTACTGGCAAACAAACAACTATACTTTCTCTGTCTACAGTAGGTGTCTGTAAGAATTTTTTTTGTTTAGCTTAAGTTATAGATAGTACATAGCTTAAAGCTTGACAATGATTACCGACATAAAAACTACTAGTAAAAAACAAACCTCACTTTGGCTACCCAAACAAGTCTTGGTAACTCCCGCTGCCTATGATGAATCCTGGGGACAACAAATCATTGAGCGAGTCAAAAGCTTTGATATTCCCGTTTATAAGCTATCCCAAAACAGAATAACAGGACTGAGAGGGAAAAATGAACGAGAAACCTATGCGATCGCCAAAAATACTCTAGCAATTGTAAATGCCCCTGCTGGTCAATTAAAATTGACCCCGATCCCTCCTTCTGCTGACTGGCAGTTTCATCTAGCTCAAGGTTGTCCAGCCCACTGCCAGTATTGCTATCTTGCAGGTAGTCTTTCAGGTATTCCTGTGATAAAAGCCTATGCCAATTTACCGCAAATCTTAAATAATTTGAGTGGCTACGAGCATCAAGATCGAGATACTACTTATGAAGTAAGCTGTTACACCGATCCGTTGGGAATAGAGCATTTAACTGGTAGTTTAGCGGAATGTATTCGTTATTTTGGCACCAGAAATAATGGCTACTTGCGTTGGGTAAGTAAGTTCGATCTCGTAGACTCTCTGCTTAATTTACCTCACAACAAACATACTCACTGCCGCATTAGCGTTAATGCCGATCCTATTAGTCATTCGATGGAAGGAGGAACAGCTACGGTAGAACAAAGGCTAAAAGGATTAGGCAAACTTGCTTTGCATGGTTATCGGGTGGGTATAGTTATTGCGCCGATTATGGCGATCGCAGATTGGCAAAAACATTATACTAAACTATTCAATCAAATTGAACAGGCTATTAATATTAATTGTGATTTAACTTTTGAATTAATTACTCACCGCTTTACTCCCAAGTCAAAAGAAGTATTGCAGACATGGTATCCCAACAGTAAATTGGATTTAACAGAAGATGTTCGCAGCCAAAAACGGAATAAATTTGGTGGAGTTAAATATGTTTATGAACGGGATTTGATGAGGGAGTTAAAAGAATTTATTCAGACAGAAATAGACACCCGTTTTCCTAACGCCAAAATTTTATACTGGACATGACTTAATTGATTAAGCTTGCGTACTGTACAGACAAGGCGTGCCTTGTCTCTTCTACCCACTATCAAACGCCGACATAACCTTTAATTAAATCAATAAACTTCTCTACGGCTACTGCACCAAAAACTAAAATAGATGTAGTCAGTGCTAATCCTAAAGAGCAAACAAACAAACCTGCAATACAAATGATGCCATCGTCTTCTAGTAAGCCAAAGGCAGTAATAAAAATACCGATCGCAGGTAGGGTATTTGTCCCTGGAATGGGAATCATCATCGAAACAGACATTAAAGCGATCGCACTACCTAAGATGATTTTACCTGGAATGCTGGTGCAAAGATATGCCACGCGGGGTTTGGTAACATTTTCAATTCTTTCTACCCAAGGAAGACCCATTTTAAGGAACTTTTGCACTGTTTCTAGCTTCATTGAACCCCTAAACAGTATATCGGGAAGCCAAGGGCGATCGCGTCCTATAATCAACTGTATTGCCAAGAAAAACATGGCAATTCCAAAAGGATTAGAGTAACCAGGAGCAGTAACTTGTAAAGCTGATGGTAAAGATAAAACTACTAATAAAAAGCCAAATACTCGCTCTCCTGTCAAAGTTAAAATATCTGACAAAGTTACTTTTTTATCTCTGACTTCTTCTTCAAAAAAATAACGGTTCAGTTCAACAGAGAGTTTAGCCATTTTGTAAATAGTTTTTATTTTTCTTAAAACAATATCAACAGATTAATAAACAACAATAAAGGAAAAGGTGAGCATTGCCCACCTTTTTATAGTTTTAATCAATTTTTTCTGACAGGGATCTAATACTTGTAAGCGTCAGTTTTGAAAGGCCCATTCATTGGTACATTGATGTACTTAGCTTGTTCTTCGGTTAATTGAGTCATTACACCGTCAAATCCAGCAACCATATAACGAGCTACTTCTTCATCAAGATGCTTAGGCAACACTTCTACAGTGATAGCTTCTGCTTTTTCTGCATCTGATTTATCTGCAAACTTGCGTTCGTATAAGAACATTTGCGCTAATACTTGGTTAGCAAAAGATCCATCCATAATTCTGGAAGGATGCCCAGTAGCGTTACCCAAGTTAACTAAACGTCCTTCGGATAAGAGAAGTAAGAAATCTTGAGGATCGTTACTGCGATAGACTTGGTGTACTTGAGGTTTTACTTCTTCCCAACGCCATTCTTTACGCATAAATGCGGTATCGATTTCATTATCGAAGTGACCAATGTTGCAAACTACTGCGCCTTTTTTCAATGCAGCTAGCATATGCTTGTTACATACATTGTAGTTACCAGTGGCAGTAACAACCATATCAAGGGAACCTAATAGGTCTTTGTTGATGCTGTTGGCTGTACCGTCGTTTACGCCATCAATATAGGGAGAAACTACTTCAAAGCCGTCCATGCAAGCTTGCATAGCGCAGATAGGATCGACTTCGGCGATTTTGACGATCATGCCTTCTTGTTGCAAGGAAGCAACAGATCCTTTGCCTACATCACCATAACCAATGACAAGTGCTTTATTACCAGCCATTTGGTGATCCAAGCCACGCTTGATCGCATCGTTTAAACTATGGCGACAACCGTATTTATTGTCGTTTTTAGTTTTAGTTACCGCATCATTAACATTGATCGCAGGAATCTTTAATTCGCCATTCTCTAGCATTTCCCATAGACGGTGAACGCCTGTGGTAGTTTCCTCAGTAACACCATGAATGCTGGTTAGCATCTGAGGATATTTCTCGTGGATGTGACCAGTCAAGTCACCACCATCATCAAGAATCATGTTGGCATCCCAAAGATCGCCTTCTGCGTTGTGGCAAGTTTGTTCGATACACCAAATGTATTCTTCTTCTGTTTCCCCCTTCCAAGCATACACGGGAATTCCCGCTGCTGCGATCGCTGCTGCTGCATGATCTTGGGTAGAGATAATGTTACAAGAAGACCAACGAACTTCTGCACCTAGTTCGATCAAAGTTTCAATCAAAACTGCTGTTTGAATCGTCATGTGGATACAGCCGATGATTTTGGCACCCTGTAAAGGCTTGGTTTCGCTGTATTTGTTACGAATTGCCATTAAAGCGGGCATTTCACCTTCAGCGATAGAGATTTCTTTGCGTCCCCATTCTGCTAAGGAAATATCTGCTACTTTATAGTCTTGAATATTCTGTTTTTCTTTTGCTGGTGCTTGTGCAGTCATAGATTATTTTTTAGTTAAAGTACTACGTGTAAAGTATTTATTCGCCCTGTTAATTTTACCGAAATTGGGCTGATTGTTATATTGCAGCTCAAATAATTATCTACAGACGTTAATCCGTAGCCGCTTCTTCCTTTTATAGGATATATAATTTCTACTTTCCAATGCTAGTTAAATTTTGACGAAATATAATGGTAGTCTATACAATTTCGCAGTTAGTTTCAATTAAATTCTACAAAAGACTAGCAATACTTAGACTTCAAGAATTTATTGTTTTGCAATTAACTTTTGTCGCCGACAAGTCCCGTAATCTAGCTACAATAAAGGACTACACAAAAAAATAATAAATTATACATAAGAGGTATTTTGTGAGCGTTAGAGTAAGGATTGCTCCTTCACCCACGGGAAATTTGCACATTGGGACAGCACGAACAGCAGTATTTAATTGGCTATATGCCCATGCCAAACAAGGAACTTTTGTTTTAAGAATTGAAGACACAGATGAAGCGCGATCGCGTCCTGAATATACTGATAATATTAAATCGGGACTAGAATGGTTGGGCTTGAACTGGGATGAAGGGCCATTTTTTCAAACTCAGCGTTTGGATAAGTATCAAGCAGCGGTACAGACTTTGATTGATAAAGGTCTGGCTTATCCTTGCTATTGCAGCCCTGAAGAATTAGACGAGTTGCGAGAAACTCAAAAAGCACAAAATAAAGCCCCTGGTTACGATAACCGCCACCGCAATTTATCCGACGAAGACAAACAAAAGTTTGAGGCGGAAGGACGCAAACCTGTAATTCGTTTTAAAATAGACAGCGATCGCAATATTTCTTGGCAAGACAGTATTAGAGACACTGTTTCTTGGAGCGGTAGCGACCTTGGTGGAGACATGGTAATTGCCCGTGCAGCAGAAGGCGATGAGTCTTACGGACAGGCTTTATATAACCTGGCGGTGGTTGTAGATGATATAGACATGAATATCTCCCACGTGATTCGCGGAGAAGATCATATTGCCAATACAGCTAAACAAATCTTGCTTTATGAAGCATTAGGCGCGGAAATACCTGTTTTCGCCCACAGTCCTTTGATTCTTAACACAGAAGGCAAAAAACTGTCCAAACGAGATGGAGTAACTTCCATTGATGACTTCCGTAAAATGGGTTTTCTTCCCGAAGCATTAGTTAACTACATGACTTTGTTAGGCTGGACTTTTCCCGATTCGACCAAAGAGATTTTTACCCTCGATGAAGCAGCCGCAGAATTCGATTTAGAAAGAGTAAATAAAGCAGGGGCAAAATTAGACTGTGATATATTAGATTTGATCAACAGTCAATATCTCCATGAATTGCCAGCCGATAAGCTAACCGATCTCTTTTTTCCCTATTGGAAAGAGGCTGGTTATGAAGTAGATAAAATTGATCGGGCTTGGTTAGAAAAATTAGCAGCTCTAACCGCACCTACTCTAAATCGTTTGACCGACGTAATCAAAGAAACTAGCGTATTTTTTGAAGATTCATTTAACTACAGCGACGAAGCAATGGACTTGCTCAAGCAAGAAGGAGTTGCTGCAGTAGTCAGCGAAATTATTGAAGGAGTCAACAACGCTGAAAGCATAGCCGAAGAAGATGCCAAGGCATTGATCAAGCAAGTTACTAAAAGCCAAAAAGTCAAAAAAGGCTTGGTAATGCGATCGCTTCGAGCTAGTCTAACAGGTGAGCTACATGGCCCAGATCTTACCCAAACCTGGTTACTTTTAAATAAACTCGGTGCAGATAAAACTCGCCTTCAGCAAACCCTAGACAAAATATCTGCATAACCCTGTGGGGTGATCATTAACTTTCTAACTTTGCCCCCCAGCCCCCAATTTTTGAAAGAAAAAGATCAAAGTCCCCCTCTCGCGCATTCCCTTGCGCCTGACGGCGACGCGGGGTCGCTCGCCTTGGGGGATTCAGGGTGCTTTTATACTTCTCCTCCCAAAGATGCATCTGCTTCTAAAGACAAAGCATAATAGGCAATGTTTTCAAAATTGTAGTTAGGCAGATTTGCCTGTACCTCATCTCTTTCAAATTCGCTCGGAGTATACAAATGTACTCCGATATTTGGTTCATAGAAACGGTAAACAGGAATCGAACCCTCTACTTGGGTTTCATAGGCATTAAACACTGCCCCTTCAAAAGTAAAATCGGGTAAATTAGCTTGAATACTGTCTCTTTCTACTTCGTTAGTAGTATATAAATGCACCCCAGTAGTTTCATTAAAGAAGCGATAAACCTCCTCTGTACCTTCACTACTTGGATCTGCTGCGATAAGACGCACCTTCATCTACGTAGTTACCAGTAGCCAGAAATTCATCTCTCTCGGCAACGTCGGTAGTATAAAAGTGAACTCCGATAGTGGGATTATACGAACGATAAACAATCGACTCATCAATCTCTTCTACGGTTAGCAATGCAGGGACATAATCTTGTGTTTCAGTATCGTAAGATTGCCCTGTAAAGTACAGCTCATTCTCAAATTCTATAAGTTGTTTTGGATTTTTAAAAGAGAGAGCAGTAGAACCACCTAAATTAATTTCTTCAGGTTCAACAACAAAAGTACCTTCTTCAGTACCATCACTTTGCCAAAGCTGAGTATTACTATTGACTCCTTCAATGAAATATAAAGTGTCACCAACAGCGGTAAAGTTAGAAACTGCTGGAAAATTCACTAAGGTAGATTCATCAAGATCTTTTACAAGCTGAGTACCTTCTGCTGTACCATTGCTTTTCAACAATGTATTACCGTTTATTCCATCATTAGCAGTAAAAAAAAGTGTTCCATTTACATCAGTTAAGTTTTCTGGGTTGGAACTGTCATTTACCTGTGTACCATTCCTTATTTGTGACGGAATAATATCTTTTACAAGCTAAGTGCCTTCGGCTGTACCATCGCTTTTCCATAGCTCGTTTCCATATCCTTGATGATTGGTAGTAAAGAATATAGAGTTTCCTACGCCCTTTAAATTGCTGATATTTGCTTCAAGTATCGATTGAGTGCCTTCGGCTGTACCATCGCTAACCCATAGATTGTTGCCAACTCGCTCAAAATAAATATAGTTATCTGTAGTAACCAACTCTAATATAGAAAAGCTGTCTTAAAAATCAAAGACTATTTCAGTACTTTCGGTAGTGCCGTCACTCTTCCACAAATCATTAGAGCCAGATTCGCTATCTCCTATAAAAAAAAGAGTCTCGTTAAAATCAGTTAAAAACTCAAAGTCACTGCTAGAACTTGTACTAGGATCGATGTTGGCAACTAAGCTTGTACCTTCAGGAGCGCCATCACTACTGTATAAAGCTCTGTCATTTGCTTCTTCAAAAGCTGTAAAATAGACGATATTACCAATACTAATGAAATCAGAGGGATCGCTGGTTTCGTTAGCAATAGGATTGATATCTTGTAAAAGTGTAATACCCTCAGAATTTCCGTTATATACAAAAGGTTCCTCACCACTTTCAATTGTAAAACCATCAAAGAACACTCTTCCATTCGAGCCTTCGTAATCTTCTCCAAAACCGAAATCACCAAGTACAGAGGTGTCTTCTCCTGTACCTTCACTTACTCCAAGCTGCTCATCCTGTGTAATGAAGAAGAAAAAAGTGTCCGCATCAATCAAAGATGTAATAGGCGAATCGAAAGTCTGAACGACGTTTGCAACCATTTTGTTGGCTAAATATTTTTATTGGTATAAAAATACACTACATGATTGCAATACACTTGAACCTGTCAAGCAAATGAAATTTAAGATTTTTTTCTGATTTAATGCGATGTGCAACTTGTAGAAATGATTAATCTTCTCCCCCTTTTATAAGATGGACTGGGACTTGTAAAAGTCTCATAGGGCGTTGATTTAACTAAAAAATTCAATCAATTGATTAAACAAAATCATAATTGAGACTGGAACAAATTAACTAACAACAGCGTCCCATGAAAACATATGATTTATTAAATAAACAAAGCAATAAACTAAGTGCTACAAGTTGTTATTAGAACAGTCAATCTTTCTTTTTACCAATATAATTCAATTCTTAAAAAAGCTAGCTGGTTACTACTATCAGGAATAATTGCAGGTCTTAATATTAGTCCAGTTTCTGCTCAAAAAAACATTAACATTAATCAAGATAGTATTGATCGACCCATAGTCATTTCAGGAACTAGTGGAGGAACAATAAAAGTTTTAAACATTACTCAAACAGAAAATAGTCCTACAGGTTATTGTGATGGTTTTGTTAATCCTCAACCCAATCATATTCTGACCATCGATACTTTTTTTGATTATCTTCGTTTAGAAGTAGATAGTCCCGCCGATACAACGATACTAGTTCGTGGTGCTGGGGGAGTTTGGTGTAACGACGATGCGGGAAGTGCCAATCCGATGATTGAAGGACAATGGCAACCAGGAATGTATCAGATTTGGGTGGGTTCGTATCAACCAAATTCCATGGACAATTATCAAATAAGAATTACTGATTACTGATTATATGCTTTGGTGTAAAGTAGGCATTGCCCACCAAATGCCCGTTATTTAAAATTGATTGGAAACTCCGAAGATAGTTTCTCCATTTAGTTTTGTAGTAGAAGAAAATTGTTGGTCTTCTAGTTGCATAGTGTGACTTTCAAGTTTATCAATCCTGCTTCCCATATTAGTTAATTCTGCTTCTAGATTATAGTTTTGATCTTCGAGAGATTCTAGACTGTTTGTAGAAGTATCCTGAGAAGAATTAATCGATCGCTCTATTCGTTGAAAACAGGAATTTAAACCTGCTGCAAACTCATTACGAGTAATTGGGCGATCGCCTTGATAAGTTCCGTCGGAAAGTCCTGAAACGCAACCATAACGCTCTGTTAAACCCCTCAATGCTTCATAAGACCAATCTGTTGGAGATACGTCTTTGAGTTGATTAACATTGGTTATTTGATTGATGCTGTTTTCTTTTCCTTCTGTTGTGTATTGTTCGATTTGTTTGAGAGTTTCGTCAGCTTCAACCTGGGCTTGGGCGGGATTACTGTCAATACCTGTAACCAAGACAGCAATAAAGATTGGAATAAACTTTGATAAAGATTTAAACATAAGAATATTACGATTCGCGCAAAATTGTTTTAAATAAATAGCTTGTTAAATATTAGCTAATTTAATTTTATAGTTATCGCAGATAAGAATCCTACTAACAACTAATTTAGTCAATCAAAAAACTTTCGCCAATATTACCTATTACCGTTAATCTAGATAAAGTATTGGAGTCAGGACAAAAAGCTGTGACTTTTAAAATAGGTCTATTGGGATACGGTACAGTTGGTACAGGCACAGCAGAAATTATTCTCGATCCATCGGGAAGAAATAGTCTGTTAAAAGAAATTGAAATAGCAAAAGTAGGAGTGCGATCACTTGATAAACCGCGATCGCCTGAGTTACCTGTAGGGATTTTAACCACAGACTTGGAATCAATTGTCACCGATCCTGAAATCAGTATTGTGGTGGAATTGCTGGGGGGATTAGAGCCTTCGCGATCGCTAATTCTTAAAGCCATAGCCAACGGCAAAAACATTGTAACCGCCAATAAAGCTGTGATTGCTCGTCATGGAGAAGAAATATATAATGCCGCTAATGATGCAGGGGTATATGTCTTATTAGAAGCAGCAGTAGGAGGCGGAATCCCTGTAATCAAGCCTCTCAAACAGTCTTTGGGAGTAAACCGCATTCAGACTGTAATTGGCATTATAAACGGCACTACAAACTACATTCTGACTCAGATGACTGAGGAAGGTGCTGATTTTGGTGAAGTCTTAACCGAGGCGCAAAAGCTTGGTTATGCCGAAGCCGATCCGACTGCTGATGTGGATGGTTATGATGCAGCGGATAAGATTGCTATTTTAGCTGCGATCGCTTTTGGTGGCAGAATTAAGCGGGATGATATCCCTTGCGAGGGTATTCGCAAAATTAATGCTACGGATATTAGTTACGCTGATGACTTGGGATTTGTGATTAAATTACTGGCGATCGCCAAAGCTAATGAAAATAATGATTCACTTCAAGTAAGAGTCCATCCTACCTTAGTATCAAAAGAGCATCCTTTAGCGAATGTAAATGGTGTTAACAACGCAGTTTTGGTAGAAGGAGATCCGTTAGGACAAGTTATGTTATTTGGTCCTGGTGCGGGGAAAGGTGCAACGGCTAGCGCGGTAGTTTCAGATATTGTTAATATTGTTGGTATTTTGCTGACTAATAATACTAATGAATAATTAGATCCTTTATTAAGCTGCTCTCACGAGCATTTTATTAATTTAACTCCCATTGCTGAGATTAAAACTCGCTTTTACACCCGTTTCCTTTGCCAAGATGTTTCTGGAGTGATCGGACATCTCGGAACAAGCTTTGGCAAGTATGATGTTAGCTTAGAATCTGTGGTACAAATTGGCTTCCGCGACCAGTTAGCTGAAATTGTTGTTGTGACTCACGATGTTCAAGAAGGTAACTTCCGCAAGGCATTAGAGGAGATCAAAAATTTAGATGCGATCGATAGTATTCCTAGTATTTTGCGGGTGCTGTAGATTTTGTTAGCAATGCTTATAGAAAAAAGTTTTAATTTTTACCTACCAAGTTTTGCGCATCTAATTACTATTGCCCCTCATTTTATTCCTGAAGTGCTAGAAAAGTCTTCTGTTCGTAATCCAATTGCCGTCAGTTTAGGAGCGATTGCGTAGCTAGCCGTAGGCATTGCAGGTTCTCTTACTCGCTATTATCTAAGCATTTGGTTAGCCCAACGTTTTGGTACGAGTTTTCCCCATGCCACCCTGTTAATTAACTTAACTGGTTCTTTTGCAATGGGATTATTAACTACCTTGGTTTTAGAACGAGCATTTATTGATCTCACCAGAGATTAGACTGTTAATCGCAGTGGGATTCTTGGGTTCGTATACTACCTTTTCTACCTACGAACTTGATACGGTTAACTTGGTGCGGAAATCTAGTTTAAACTGAGTCATCTAGTACATACCAGTTCTGAATTTCCACATTCAAGTCTTTTGAAGCCTCTAAAATATCGCTAGTCGTCAGCCAATGGTTAAACGCCTCTTCAACATTTCCAGGCAGATCCACCAACACCAATTTCTCTAAAGCCAAATCCAAAATCTTATCTGGTATTTTTAAATTCCTGTCTGATTCACTAAACCTAGTGGGTAGGGCAAACTCAGGATATGCCTTTAAAAAACTCTCTTGTCTATCTGCATCTACCGCATAGAAATCTAGTCCCGATTCTAGACAGTAAGCAGCCTTCAATTTAGATAATAATGTCTTTCCAACACCACCCTTCTTACAATTAGATATTTGAATACCTGGACGAGTTGGAATAACTGTAGACGTTTCTTCTCTCTTGTCTATTGCAACTTTGACCATGATGATTTATTTACTCGCAAATAACTTATCTACTGCCGACTGCTTTCTATGTGGATGGCTTATCTGGTCATTTATTTTGTCTTCTATTTCTCTAGGCTGTTCTAAGGGCAATATTGACTTAACAGTCTTAGTTTCTTCTTGTGCCTCTTCATTCAAAGAACGACGATATTCAGTGTGATATTGCTTGAGGGTAGCAGCACTAATTTTGACCCCACCTTCAGTTATCGATTCAGCCAAATCATCATATTCACATCCTCTAGCTAAGGCTGCTTCAATTCTCAAGTGCAACTTAGTAACTAGCGTTCTCAAATATCCTGGTTTTGATGCCTTGTCTTTAGTCTTATCAATCTTACGAGCGATCGCTTTCTCTAACGGACTTAATTTAGACTGATTCATCTATCATTTATTGTTTATTTCTTTATTGATTTTGCCAAATACTTTGCCGATTTAACAACTTATTTAATAGAATAAATTCACCTTAAGTGAGATAAATCATGTTTAACAACTCTAATTATATACTGGTTTAAATTCCACACCTGATGCACCCCCCGTGACAATAAAATAAATTACTGCATTTTTATAAATAAATATATATTGGATATTTTTAGGTATTTCAAAGCATGAACATTAAGATATATAAATTGCTTTTAAAATAGTAGTTTTTAAAAACGAAAAGTGTCACTATCGAAAAAGATTAAACAAGAAAATAATTAAAGATGGTTTGCTCGATTGGTAGACTCTACGCCAAGGTAAACGACTATGCGACTGACAATTACTACACTCAAAACCAAGGATTAGCTAATAGTTCTTGGTATGGAAAGGGAGCAAAAATACTCAGGCATGATGGTCAAGTTTCAATAGAAGAATATAACAATGCCTATCAAGGGCTAGACAACAACGGACAGCCTTTACGCCAAAGACAGTCAGGCAAAAAATATAATCCAGGCAGGGATATAACTCTCTCTGCTCCCAAATCTGTCTCATTATTAGGCTTAGTCAAAGAAGACAAGGCGGTAATTGAAGCTCATGACAAAGCAGTAAGAACTACTTTTGATTACGTAGAGAGAAACTGTATCTTTACCAGAACGGGTAAAGGAGGCGCAAATCACCTCCAGACAGATAATGCTTTATTTGCTGTCTTCCAACACGATGATAATCGTAACCAAGATCCTTAACTCCATAGTCACTGTGTAATTTTTAATCAGACACAAGGAGCAGATGGCAAATGGCGATCGATGGATAATCGCCAACTATACCAACAGAAGATGACTATTGGTATGGTCTACCATCATGAATTAGCTTGCCAGCTTCGATATCTGGGATATGAACTAAATTGGAATCGCGATGGTACTTTTGATGTTCGGGGTTATACCCCAGAACAACTAAAAGAATTTAGCACTCGCAAACAAGAAATAGAAAAAGAGATTAATCAAAAACTAAGTTTGGTCAAAACTAAGGATGGCAGATTAACTACTCAAACTGCTATCAAGAGAGAAAAGCAGATTCTACATTTAGCTAAAAACAGCAAAGATAAATATAGTCCCCTAGCCAATACAGAAATAGCTAATAAACAAGCTCAAAAACTAGGACTAAATAAAGCTCAAGCTTCTGCCCTAAAGCATTTTGTAAATAATCGAGATGGTGTAATACTCTGTCAGGGTGATGCGGGAGTAGGCAAAACCTATACTGTCAAAGCTTTTAAAAAAACTATCTCCTCAGAAACT
>CAKZYI010000742.1 GCA_937884735.1 uncultured Pleurocapsa sp. | reverse complement strand
TGGTTAAAAGCAATTTCTAAATACAGAGCAACTACTAGTGGTGGACCGAATTTTGCCTATGATTTGTGTGTCAAAAAAATCAAACCAGAAGAATTAGCAGAGCTTGACTTGAGCAGTTGGGATTTAGCTTATAACGGGGCTGAGCCATTACGAGCGGAAACTTTGAAGCAATTTGGTGAAAAATTTGCTGCTTGTGGTTTTCTCTCTGATGCATTTTATCCTTGTTATGGAATGGCAGAGACAACCCTGTTTGCTACGGGTGGAGAAAAATACCAAAAGCCAGTCATTCAGGGAGTTAAGACCGAGGAGTTGGAACAAAATTCTGTAGTAGAAAGTGAGATTTCATCACCAGAAAGTCGCCTGTTTGTAGGATGTGGTCATCCTTACTTAAACACAACAGTTAGTATTGTTAACCCTGAGTCGTTAACTCGCTGCGCTGATTGGCAAATTGGAGAAATTTGGGTATCTGGTGGAAGTGTTGCCGCTGGATATTGGAATCGACCTTCTGCAACAGAAGAAACCTTTCAAGCTTATCTTAAAGATACGGGAGAAGGACCTTTTTTACGTACAGGAGATTTGGGATTTTTACTTAACGGAGAGTTGTTTGTCACTGGGCGCATTAAGGATGTGATTATCATCCGCGGGCAAAACCATTATCCCCAAGACATCGAAATGACAGTTCAGAAGAGTCACCCTGCACTGCGACCGAATTGTGGAGCTGCATTTACAGTGGAGTACAAGGGTTCAGAGCGACTCGTGGTTGTTCAGGAAGTTGAGCGGAGTTACCTGCGAAAACTGAATGTTAATGAGATGCTAGGCAATATCCGTCAAGCGGTGACAGCAGAACACAGTCTACAGCTTTTTGCATCAGTATTAGTCAAGACAGGAAGTATTCCTAAAACTTCCAGCGGTAAGATTCGTCGTCATGCTTGTCGAGCTGAGTTTCTCACGGGCAACTTGAATGTGGTGGGGGATTGGAGTCAAAATCCTTTAGCAAAGGCGAACTTTCGCAATTTACAGGCTGATGTTGAATCTTTATTGGACAAAGTGCAAGCTGGCAAATAAATATAGAACAAAAATTAATTGTAAACAATAAGGAAGATAAAAACAGTAGACAACCATAATATAAAATCTGATGCAGATAGATACTAAATTACCCAAAAATTCAAGTAAACAGCGAAAAATAATTATAGAAAATGATTACCTGCAAAAATTACAGCAGCGGTTTGCTCTTGCCACTATTTTAATTCCTTCGATTGGGACAGTTATTGCAATTGGACTATTTTGTCTATCTGGTGGCTCTGGAGTGAAGATAGGACTATTAGTTAGTATGTACTTCCTAACTCTGGTTGGAATTACTGTAGGTTTTCACAGACATTTTGCACACCAAGCCTTTAAAACTAATATTGTTATCCGAATTATCCTTGCAATTCTTGGTTCTATGGCGGCGCAAGGTCCTGTTATTCACTGGGTAAGTAACCATAGACGTCATCATCAGTATAGCGACCAACTTGGAGATACTCATTCTCCCCATGTCTATGAGGGGCAAAAAGAGGGACAAAAATTTGCTCAGCTTCGTGGACTATGGTATGCCCATATAGGCTGGATGTTGAACAGCAAAGTTACCAATTCAGCCCTCTTTGCAAAAGATTTATTGCAAGATCGTATCATTACTAGGGTCAATCAACTATATTTAACTTGGCTAATTCTGGGTCTTGCCATTCCTACTATTGCGGGAGGGGTTCTGAATTCAACCTGGGTAGGAGCTTGGCAAGGGTTCTTGTGGGGAGGGCTTGTCCGAATTTTTTTAGCACATAATGTAACTTGGAGTATTAACTCAATTACCCATCTCTATGGTACTCGTCCATTTAATACCCGCGAGCAGAGTACAAACAATATCTGGTTAGCTATTCCTAGCTGTGGAGAAGGATGGCATAACAATCACCATGCTTTTCCTAATTCAGCCAAGTTTGGGCTGCAGTGGTGGCAAGTTGACATAGGTTACTGGGTTATCCGCGCCCTTGAAGTACTTGGCTTGGCTTGGGATGTCAAGGCTCCAACAGCAAGATTGATTGAGGCTAAAAAGCTTGCTTAGCAGCTAATCGTAATTCTATCGAATGAAATAGATCGTTAAAGATTAAGGAGATTTAAACTATGGAAATCCAAAGTTCCCAAATCGAGCAGATATCTACTGTTTCCCAGAGTAGCAATAGCCAAGAAAATATATCTAAGAAGACTGCAACAGCTGCGGAGATTCAAGATTGGTTAGTCTGCTATCTAGCCGAACTGATGGAAAATAAGCCTGATGAAATCGATGTGACGATTCCCTTTGATCGTTATGGTCTAGATTCCTCTGCGGCAATTGGCATGATTGGCGACTTAGAAAGTTGGATCGGAATAGAACTCGATCCAACCCTGCCTTATGACTACCCTAGCATTGAAACTCTGGCACGGCATTTAGCTGAGGAATCGAAAGTAAATGTATAGAAATGTATAGGTGCTCCATCTTGGAAGAATCAAGTTGTCAAAAGGAGGAAATTGCGATGAATACTCTAAAAACTCAGAATCTTGGGACTTCTGCCGAGGCAATTAAGCATCATTACGATGTAGGTAACGATTTTTACCAACTTTGGCTCGATAGCACTAACACTTATTCTGGTGCCCTTTGGGAAGAGAATGATGCAAATGATACATTAGAGTTAGCCCAACTACGAAAGCTTGATTTCCATATCAATCAAGCAAGGGCAAAGGGGGCTAAACGAGTTTTAGATATTGGCTGCGGTTGGGGTTCAACGTTGAAACGCCTGATTGAAGTACATGATGTTGAGCAAGCTTTCGGTTTGACGTTGAGTAAAGCCCAAGCAGAGTGGATTGCATCGTTGAATTTGCCACAAGCTGAAGTTAAATTAGAGAGCTGGCAAGATCACTCTCCGGTTGAACCCTATGACGCAATAATTTCGTTGGAAGCGTTTGAACACTTTACTAAGTTAGAGCTTTCCCATAAAGAGAGAATAGCAGTTTATCGTAAGTTCTTTTCGCACTGCCACCAGTGGCTCAAACCAAGCGGATGGATGTCGCTACAGGTGAGTACATATGGGAACTCGCGGCGAGAAGATTCCAGTCAGTTCGTATTTACTGAGGTATTGCCCGAAACAGATTTCCCTACTCTTGCCGAAATTATTGAAGGGAGCGAGCGGATATTCGAGATTGTTGCGATTCGTAATTACCGCCAAGACTACGAGTACACCCTCAAGGCTTGGCTGTCCAGGCTAAAAGCAAACCGTGCGGCAGGAATCGAACTAGTTGGGAAGGAAGTAGTTAGTCGCTTTGAAAAATACCTCAGCCTTTCGAGCATCTGTTTCCACCAAGGAATTAGTAATCTTTTTTGCTTTACCCTACGACGGATTGACAACCCCCGTAAGGATTCTTCTTGCTAGGTTCTGACAGGCAACAGAGAGAAAGAGAATAAGGATTTTTCATTAAACCTATTGCATATTTAATTGGAGAATATTTCTATTTTTACAAGATATTTATAAATTACGTTTATGGCAATAGAAAACTAAATGAAGGACAGTTCTATGAATAGGGTGAAAACTGAAAATTCCAAGGCTTCAACTCAGGTTCTCAAGCAAGATTACCAAGGCACATCGGCTGAGGCTATCCAGCATCATTACGATGATGGCAATAAATTTTACCGACTCTGGCTGGATAATACCATGGCCTATACCTGTGCCATGTGGGAAGAAGGAGAAGGGTATGAAGATTTAGAAACAGCCCAAATCCGAAAGCTGGATTTCCATATCAATCAAGCAAGGGCAAAGGGAGCTAAACGAGTTTTAGATATCGGTTGCGGTTGGGGTCCGCTCTTGAGACGTTTAGTAGAAGTACATGATGTTGAGAAAGCAGTGGGTTTAACCTTGAGCAAGGCTCAAGCCGAGTGGGTTAAATCTTTCAAAAAACCTGAGATTGAAGTTTATTTAGAAAACTGGGCAGATCATTATCCCGAAGAACCCTATGATGCCCTCTTGGGAGTAGGAGTTCTCGAACATGTTGCCAAGCTAGAATTATCTGAAACCCAGAAAGTGGAGGCTTATCGCAATTTCTTCGGGCGCTGCCACAAATGGCTGAAGCCAGGAGGTTGGATGTCCTTGCAAACTGGGGTATATGGGAATATGCTTCGAGAAGACTTCAGTCAGTTTATTGCTACTGATGTATTCCCAGAATCAGATTATCCTAATCTGGTGGATCTTGCTAAAGCTAGCGAGCGACTTTTTGAGATTGTTGCGATTCGTAATGACCGCAAAGACTACGAACTTACCTGCAAAGCTTGGCTCTCAAAGCTAAAGGCAAATCGAACCGCTGCGGTTAATCTTGTCGGTTCCGAAGTAGTCGCTCGCTATGAAAAATATCTCAACTTTTGCATCATTGGTTTTCACATTGGAACTATTAACCTAGTGCGGATTACGATGCGCCGCATTGATAAGCCACGTAGCTAATTAGCTAGAAAGCTAATTCATTAATTCACAATTTTTAAAGAGCGACCCATTTGAAGATAACTGGACGCTAAAACATAGATTTTCCTGTCCAAATGCTTCGCTATCTAATGAAAAAAACCGATTACTTAATTGCTCTTCTAGCGGATTAGCAAGCACACCTAAGACAAAGAACGTGAAAATGGAACCCATTGCAATTATCGGCATTAGCTGTCGTTTTCCTAATGCAAAGACTCCAGAAGCTTTTTGGCAGTTGTTGCGTAACGGAGTGGATGCTATCACCGAAATACCACCAGAACGATGGTCTATTGACACCTTTTATGATTCAGAAGCAGCTACACCTGAGAAAATGAATACTCGCTGGAGTGGCTTTTTGGAACAAGTGGATCAGTTTGAACCCAGTTTCTTTGGAGTTGCTCCCCGTGAGGCACAACAAATAGATCCCCAGCAAAGACTGTTGTTAGAAGTAAGCTGGGAAGCTTTAGAAAATGCTGGAATAATCCCAGAATCTTTAGCAGGTAGTCAAACTGGTGTGATAATCGGCATCAGCAGTGTCGATTATCATAGGCTTCTCTATAAGGATTTATCAAGTATAGAAGCATACAGTGGTACTGGAACTACTCTTTCAATTGCTGCCAATCGCCTATCCTATCTGCTAAATTTACGGGGACCAAGTATAGCATTAGATACAGCTTGCTCGTCATCCCTGGTGGCAGTCCACTTAGCTACCGAGAGTTTGCAGAGTCGAGAGTCTAATTTATGCTTAGTTGGGGGAGTAAACTTGATTCTTTCTCCAGAAGGAGCTATTACTTTTTCTCAAGCAGGTATGATGGCTGCTGATGGACGCTGCAAGACTTTTGATGCCAGTGCTGATGGTTATGTCCGAGGGGAAGGATGTGGGGTAGTTGTCTTAAAGCGACTTTCAGATGCTCTAGAGGACGGAGACCATATTCAGGCAGTAATCAAAGGCTCAGCAGTTAATCAAGATGGTTTAACTAATGGACTGACGGCACCTAATGGTCCTGCTCAGCAAGCCCTGATTCGTCAAGCTTTAGCCAAAGCTGGGGTTCAACCAGCACAAATTAGCTACGTTGAGGCACATGGAACTGGCACCTCTTTGGGAGACCCGATTGAGGTAAATTCCCTTAAAACTGTACTAATGGAAGCTAGAGAACTAGATCAAGCTTGTTGGATTGGCTCGGTAAAAACTAATATTGGTCATTTGGAAGCAGCAGCAGGAATAGCTGGGTTAATTAAAGTTGTTTTGTCTTTGCAAAATAAAGAAATTCCACCCCATTTACACCTAAAGCAGTTAAATCCCTATATAAAAATCAAAAATACTCCAATTAAAATTCCCACCTCACTTCAGCCTTGGCCAGCAGCGGCAGATAAGAGATTAGCTGGGGTGAGTTCCTTTGGTTTTGGAGGTACTAATGCTCATATAATTGTAGAATCAGCTCCTGTTCAGAAATCCCAGGTTCAAGCTTTCGAGTTGGGTGAGCGTCCCTGGCATATCTTAACTTTATCGGCAAAATGTGAGCCAGCACTTCTTGAGCTAGCACAACGTTATCAAGAATTGTTAGCTAATAATTCTGCACCAGCGATCGCAAATCTTTGCTTCAGTGCCAATACAGGGCGTAGTCATTTTCAGCATCGCCTAGCGGTTATCGCCTCTGACAAACAAGAATTAGCCGAGAAATTAGACAAAATCAGTGCCAGAGGAGAAGCGGCTGGCTTATTTTCAAGAAAACTTAGCAATAATAAAACACCGAAAATTGCTTTTCTGATTACCGGGCAAGGTTCTCAGTATATCAATATGGGAAGG
>CAKZYI010000741.1 GCA_937884735.1 uncultured Pleurocapsa sp. | reverse complement strand
TATTCGAGTCTGAATTTAATAGGCATCGCCATACGCAGATCTCATATTTCAACTCATGGTGATATATTTATCTGTAGTCCAAGAGTCAGCTTTTTTACTGGATTTAGTAGAGTCTAGTCCAGGGTTGTAAGCTTTACCCAAGTTGTTACTAAGATCGATTAATTTTTTGCTGTTCCAGTTTTGATTGTTGGATGTTGCGTTGTTATTGATAGACATTATATTCTCTCCTTTCTGTAGCGAAATATACATTTTGTATATATCTAAATATTAGCTTAGGATGGACTTAATAGCAAAGGTGCTGAGATCCGTACAAATATTATTGGGTAATATAATTCACTCTTCGTAAGTATTACAGCTACTAATTAAAAACTTTTTTTTGAATACTGTATACAGCTACTCTAAACTAAAGAGCGATCGATGATTATCTATAAATACTGAAAATATAAACCCATGGTTTTCGATCGCCTGAGTAAATAATTATCCATTATTGATTACTAATTATTAATTTTCTAAGATGTCTTACCCTAGAGATTTAGTTGGTTATGGTGCAAATCCGCCTCATCCACAATGGCCAGGAAATGCCAAAATAGCTTTACAGATAGTTCTAAATTATGAAGAAGGTTCAGAATATTCCATACCTGATGGAGATGACACTTCAGAGATATATTTGCGAGAAGTACCAGGATCTTCTATGGACAAAGGAATGAGAGATCTACAGGTAGAGTCTGTTTATGAATATGGCAGCAGGGCTGGTTTTTGGCGATTGATGCGATTATTTAAAGCCAAAGGTATTCCCGTAACTATTTTTGGTGCAGCCTTGGCACTTGAGCGAAATCCCGCAGCAGTAGAAGCAATAGTGGATGCAGGATACGATATTTGCTGTCATGGCTGGCGATGGATTGGCTATCATCTATTAGATGAAGCAGAAGAAAGAGAACATATTCAAAAAGCAGTAGCATCATTAAGAAAACTTACAGGCGATCGCCCTTTGGGATGGTATTGTCGTTATGCACCTAGTTTGAACACTCGTCGTCTGATTGTAGAAGAAGGTGGTTTTCTATACGACTCTGATGCCTATAACGACGATTTACCTTATTGGGTAGAAGTGGAAGGAAAATCTCATTTAGTCATTCCCTACACTTTAGATAATAACGATATGAAATATTGCGTCGCCCCTGGCTTTAATAGCGGGAATGACTTTTTTACTTATCTCAAAGATGCTTTTGATGTTCTGTACGCCGAAGGAGAAACTGCACCCAAAATGATGTCTGTTGGACTTCATGCAAGATTAGTGGGTAAGCCTGGAAGAATCGCAGCTTTAGCTCGTTTTATTGACTACGTTCAAAGTCACGAACAAGTTTGGATTTGTCGCCGTTTAGATATTGCAAATCACTGGATTAAACATCATCCTCGGCCATCTTAACAGGCAAACAATAGATTATATTTATCTTTGTTTTTTCCATATCAATGCCAACAGTCCAATTTAAAACAGCCCACACCCTAACTCAAAATAAATTTATCTGTCTGGAAATCCCAAAATACATGAGATTGCTGGCTTGACTTTAGTATTAATTGAGAACCTTTTTGTACCCCGCCGACTATGGCACAGAAAATATTTTGATCCTTAAATTGCTGTTGAACTTTCTCAAAATTGTTGGGTTCAACTGATAGCAAAAATCCATAGCTGGGAAAGCATAATAACCAAGTTTCTAAACTGACATTTTTTGGGTGCATAATACTATCTATATTCAAAACTGCACCACATTTAGAAGCTTCAATTAACATCAAAAGAGTTCCAACAATACCACCCATGCTAATATCTTTGCCAGCCTTGCATAAATCATTCTCAACTAAATAAGGCAGAATATCTAACTTGTTTTGTAATACATTAGGTTCGGCTTTGGTAGCAGCATTCCAAAAAGGAAACTTTGAGTGCATTTCTCCCGACATATCTATCGCCACAACTAATAAATCTCCAGGCTGGGCTGTAAAACTACTAATTAACTTTTTTGCCCGCCCTAAAATAGCTACGCTTAGGGCATCATAGGCACTATGAAAATTAGTATGTCCGCCTACGATCGGGACACCAAAAGCTTGGGATGCAGCTTTCATTCCTTCCATTAATGGAATAGCCCTAACATCATCTTCCGTCCAAATTGTATCCACAATTGCGATCGCCTTTCCACCCATTGCTGCAATATCGCTGACGTTAACCATCACCGCACACCAACCTGCAAACCAAGGATCTTCTTCTACCAAAACGTGCCACATTCCTTCTGAGGCTAATAATAAATAATCATCACCATGGGGAATTGCAGCACAATCATCACCAACCTGTATTTTATTATCAGTTTGTAAACCTAATACTTGGCTGGCAATTTGAATATCTTGCTTCTGAATTATGCCCAACGATGGTTTCAGCTTTGCCGCTAATTGTTCGAGGTTTAGGTTCAGGCGATCGCTCATATGCTGTAGAATTCAACTATCATGTATTTTGTTTTGGATATACAGCACTTACTATTAATATATTTATAATAAGCGTTACATGGATATTTTTAACGAGCGAACTGATGTAACAGATAACTATAAAACTCTTCTTTATTTACCTCGGTCATCACCTTAATCTTTTTTCCACCTGATTTAAGAATAGTTCTACCTTGACTCGCACCAGTGGTAATTATATCCGTCTCTTTTTGTTCTATCTCATATAGTTCGGGACGTGCTAAATATGCCGTAGCTAAAATATCCCAGCAATAATAATCTTGAGGAATGGCTAAGGAATAGCACAAACCAGCCAAATCTGATATGGGATATTGACGTTGTTTGGTTAAAGTACGAATAAACTGTGGAGTTACTGGAACATTATTGGTCAAATCTAGAGGACATAGGGTAATAGGAATATCGGTATTCCAGATTTGTTTGGCTGAAATTGCATCCCAAAACACATTCCATTCAGCAGTACCATCATGTTCGAGGGCATAAGCTTTCTGGACGTTTCCTCCAACAGTTAAAGCTCCTCCCATCCAAACAATTTCAGCGATTTTTTCTATAATTGCTGGTTCAGTTGCGATCGCCTGTGCCACTGTAGTTAAAGGTGCTGTTACCATTAAGGTTACGGGCTCTGGTGCATTTTGTAACTGCTCAATGATAAAATTTTGCCCTGTTATTTTTGCCAAGGGTGTTGCAATTGTATTTTCCTCGTTAAGAATAGGAAAATGATCGATAATGGTGCAGTCGCGACGAAAATCGGGAGGAAAAGGATTAATACCCCTAGCTGAACTTTGAGCAACAGTAATATTTCTACGCTTCATCAAATCCAATATTTTACGACTGACACTTGTGGCAGCTTCGATATAACAGTCGGCGGGAGTAACTACAATGCCTATAGGTTCGACTTCACTCATTGTCATTAGAAAAATGAGCGATAAAAAATCGTCGATTGCACCATCATGATCCATTAATACTAACTTTTGAGCCATGATTATATTAAATTTTGCTCTCCAAGGTTATTTTACTGCTGAATTTTTTTTGTTGATAGGAGTACTCATTCAAAAAGCGACTAATACTAAATTCGATTCATCAAAGTTACTTATTTGGTTTGACTGGGGGACTGGGGGACTATCTTTTATTCCATTAATTGTAAATAACTTACACCAACAGGATTTAGTATTAGTAAATCTGTTACTAGTTTTTCGTATCTTGTTTTGAACGCCCGAAGCGCGATCGCGCTTTTAGTAAGTGTTAATCTGCAATAATTTAGCTCAGATTACAAATCTTTGATTGGGATTTGCATCTGGGCTATAGATATAGATATAGCCCATTCGGAATACTTTATTTGTTTATGTACATACACACTACTCAAGCCGCATCTCTTTTTTGGTGCGCGTTCCGCACGAGCAAAGCTCGAAGTCGCGCCTTCAGGAAATTGCTGATTCAAGGAAGAGTAGTGGGGGCTTATAAATCAGGTCGTTACTGGCTAATACCTCTGCATAATGGAATGCCAATAATTAAAAAAGCGAAACGAGGACAAGCAGGGACTTGGAAAACAGCTAAAAAGCCATAACTGAATTTCAATGCAATCTTTGAAAAAAAACGCACGTTAGAGTAATTAGACTGTGGCTAAAAAGCGATCGCAATTTTCAGTTTAAGTTCTTCGCTATAGTCTTCTTCATCTATTAATGACTCAATAATTTCAGCTAGCAAATCTCTATCAATTCTTTTATTTGCTAGCCAAACTACAATATTTTCCATTTCCGTAGCAAAGTAATGAACTACATAATCGTACCCATTCAATTCTAAAAAATAACAACCCAAAGCAATACTTAATCGTTTGCTATCTTCAATAAGTTTATGAGACTCGTTAATTGCAAATACTAATTGAGTAAGTTTATCTTTAAATTCAGTAATATCTTCGCTTTTAACTTGCAGAAGTATATTTTCTAAATGACTATAATCTTGTATTTTGTTTACTCCGTCAGTGCGCTCTATAATCCAACTATGTAATTCAATAGCTTGCTGTAGATCGATATAGATAATTTTATTATTCATAATTTATCGGTCTTTTAAGCGTTGAAAAACAGCAAGAGTTTCTGGTTCTGATATTTTTTCCTTGAAAGATTTATTTTTTGCTGCTACAAACTTATCTAAGTCTGTCTCGGCAACAGATTCATGATGCGCTTCTAGTTTTTTACTTAAAGCTTCATTAAAAGGTAATTTTATCCAACTCATGTTAGTTCTGGCTTCTTCAATAAAAGGTTTGAAGTCGGAATTGCTTTCTAGATTAACTACAATTTCATCTAGTTCTTCGCAAGTAATTTTTCTATCTTTTTCTCTGAAAATAAGCTCCATTTCTTTGGCTATACCTTTTTCAATCCTAACGATTGCCTTAAGAACTTCAGAATATAAATTATTACGAAGCTTATCTCCAGTAAGAAGGCTATTAAAACTAGCTTCGCGTTCTCGTTCAGCTTTATTAATAAATATTGAACTAGTATTATATGCTATAAAATTTTTATAATTTGAATATTTTTTACCGAAAACTAACTTATAAAATTTATTATAATAACAAGAAAAACTAATAAATTTATAAGTTGCATCAAGCTCGCTTATCTTTATATCATCGAGGTTAAGATATTTTTTGATAGCATCTGTAAAATGTTTGGGGCAGATAACAGGTTGAAGATAGACATCAGGAAAGCAATAATATATTCTTCGGTCGATATATTTAACACGACCGCTTTCTTTTTCTGCAACTGTATCAATAACAATATCTAAAATTCGCGATCTAACAAATTCAGCCTTTTTGCTTTCAAACAATAACATTATTGCGTTTAGCCAGGCTTTGAAAGTAAATAATTCTAGTATCTCAACACCACAATAATTACTAGGATCGACTGGTCTGGTATTAAACTTAATTCTTCTGGGACTGGATGATAACAAAAACTTTTCTAATACTTCATCTTTGAGAAGTTCGTAACCATTATCCTTTAATTCTTTCTCATTGCTTGCAATACATATATCGATAATATCTAAACTTACATCGTCAAATAAACACGATAACTGCTGTTTGGTAAAAACTGAATTATCTTTATAGATAATCCTATCCCAAAACAATTCATCAAAATTAAAATGCTGCTCTATTTTTTGAAGAACATAAGGATTGTTTAAAATCTTTTGGCGATCGCGATAAGAATTAGTCAGATTTTTAACCATAGAAATCGTGCTTTACTGCATATTACGTATTCTACTAATAAAGCAAGTTTACTACTGTTGCCAAAATATAAAACGAAAACAGCACGCGTTGGGTAATTGGTCTTTAGCCAAAAAGCGATCGCCTTTAATCAAAACAAAACAGTAACATCATATTTTTGAAAAACTAAATCCGAAGTTACAACTGTCAAATCTTCGACCTTTGCTTGAGTAATAATCATGCGATGCCTTCGGCTATGCTTCGCAAATCGAAAGGATCTTTGTGATAGAGAGTGAGATTTCCAGCTTCAATTGCATGGATGGGCTTAATATTTAGAATTTTAATACCGTCAAGAGGACATTGCTGCTCGATTAACTTATTTAACGGTTGAGGTATGGTTAGCTTGTGATTGTTGAGCTTAATGCTCATTTCCCAGATAGAAGCTACAGACAAAAATAGTTGATTGCGACGATTAGAGATTGCATCTAGCTGTTGTTTGCTTAATTTATCTGGATCGTTTAACCACCATAACCAACAACAGGTATCTAACAACAGCTTCATCTATTCATTTCCATAATAGGACTTACGCAAAAGAAAAATTTGATTGGAGCAGAGTAAACAAGTTAAGGTC
>CAKZYI010000740.1 GCA_937884735.1 uncultured Pleurocapsa sp. | reverse complement strand
CCACCTTCAGGAGTAAAAGTAAAACCACGAAGACCAGGTTTTAAAGGACGAATGTCGATTAATTCTAGATTTACTTGAGACATAATAGTCGCTAAGACTAACTTCATTTCAAATAAAGCAAAAGCATAACCTAGACAGCGGCGATTTCCACCCCCAAACGGTAAATATTCATAGGGAGAAAATTGCCTTTCGAGGAATCTTTCTGGTTTAAATTTCTGGGGTTCGGGATAAATATCTTCTCGTTGATGAGTCAAATAAATAGAAGGAAATAAAGATGTTCCCGCTTCTAGCTGATATCCCATCAGCTCAAAGGGTTGGGTTAACTGGCGACCAACAAAAACTACCACAGGATTTAATCTCAAGGTTTCTGATACGATCGCACTGAGGTAGGGTAGTTTAGCAATATCTGTAAATTCAGTATTTTGAGGAAGGGTTGTCAATTCAGCCTGGAATTTTTGACTGACCTGGGGCAAACGATGTAGCCAATAAAATGACCAAGCCAAAGAGCTAGCAGTAGTTTCGTGTCCTGCAAATAACATAGTCAACAATTCATCTCGAATTGAGCGATCGCTCATTGGTCGACCATCTTCGTATTTAGCTGCTAGCAATAAGCTCAGAATATCTTCACCCATCAGACTAGGATTATTTCTGCGGCGATCGCATTCTTTCTGTAAAATTTCTTTAATCTGGCGTTTTTGGCGTAAAAACTTACCCCAAGGAGTCAATGCTCCCAGGTCTTTTTGTAGAGCAGGAAAATACAAGAAAAAAGAACTTAATGGTGAGTTAAAAGTGTCTAGCCAATCAACTAAAATTGTTTTTAGGCGATCGTATCTTTGTCCTTCTTCTAAACCAAAGATAGTTCGTAAAATGATCTGCAAAGATATCTCTTGAGTATAGTCGCGAATACAAATAGTTTGACCAACTTGCCATTGAGATATAACTTCTTTGGTCACATTCACCATAGTCTGACCATAGCTTTTCATTCTTTCTCCATGAAAAGGAGGCATCAACAATTTGCGATGCTGTTTGTGTTCGACACCATCGAGTAATACCAAAGATTTTTCTCCCAACAAAACTCGAATTGGGGCAGTAGACTGTTGACCAATTTCAAATAAACTAGGATCGGCAGTAAATACTTTCTCGATTGCTTGAGGGTTGCTAAAAATTACATAGGGAGGCATCAAAGAAGACTTTTTACCATAAAAAATCTCGCCATATTTCTGTTGATATTTTTCTAATGTGCCAAACTGATCGATTAAAGCTTCAACCATACCTAATATTGCAGGAGCTTTTGAACCAGGAGGTAGCTTAGATGTCTTGACAGGAGTTGTAGTAGTCATAGATCGATGGTAATGGTAAAACTTACTTCATCTAAGTTCTATACTAAGAAATTAATTTCTTGATAGTCGAGGACCAATGAAAAAAAACCAAAGTCTAATTATTAGATCAGCTTCTGTAGAAGAAGATTTAATCGTGGCACAGCATTTTTATCAGTTATGGCTAGATAACGATGTTGCCCCCGATGTCATTGATGATGATTGGTTATCAACAACTCTGGATTTTCTAGTCAAGGCTCGTCAAAATTTGTCATTCCAGGCATATGTCGGCATTATAGATGGTGAAATCGTTGGGTCAGTGAGCAGTCAAATCTTTTCAGGCTTGTATCCTTCTCCGTTCAAACCAAGTTTTCGTCAGTATGGTTATATTTGGAATGTTTTTGTTCAATCAAACTTTCGCCGTCAAGGAATAGGAAGTAGACTAACTAACACTGCAATTGATTACCTGCGATCGATAAATTGCAGTCACGCCATTCTTCACGCTTCACCCCACGGCAAACCTGTTTATGAAAATCTTGGCTTTATTCCTAAAAACGAAATGATTTTAGAGCTTTGAATAATTGAATAATTTATTACTGATAAAAACCAAGACAGTGGATTTGATTATGTGATTGGAGTTGACGATCTTGAGCAACCAAAATCAGATTACCTTGCTTATTCAGATGCCAAGTTTGAGCTTCTACGATTGAGTTTTTTGACAAATCAAAAGAATTGGCAGATACAGATATAGTGCTTTCGTTATCAAGAATACGTAAATCCTGCCAGATAGCTTGCCCTCTCAGATTTTGGGTAGGATTGCTGGGAAGTCCACCTTTTCCTGCGATCGCAAAATCGCTACTACTATTGCAACCAGTGGTAATTTGTTCTGTGACATCAACCAGATTTCCTGATAATTTAACTAGCTCTATCGGACGGTTGCCAATGATGGTTTCAACGTCTATATTGCCATCTAGACCAAACTCTGAACTTGCGCTAATCAAGCTATTGTTGGAAATAAATAATCCTTGAGTAGTAATGTTAATATTGCCTCCATTTCCCTTTGTAGCATTAGCATTAATCTGGCTATTTTCTAATAGGGTAACTATATCCGTATCAATAAATATATTTCCTCCATCAATACTAGAATCTGTAGAATCTCCCATGGTTTCTGCGCTAATCGAACTTGTTTGGGACAAAAGCAAATTGTCTTTGACATTAAGGTCAATATTACCTCCTTGTCCTGAAGCACTAAACCCAGAGATAGAGGCTTCATTATCAAGAATTAGGCGGTCTGTGTTGATATTTAAACTACCACTGTTACCCAAGCCTTGATTGCTGACTTTCACTGCACCACCGTTGGTTACGATCAGATTTGGAGTATTAATAATAATATTTCCTGAGTCCCCAGTAGGTTTCTCTGGTGTGCCTAATAGCTGCCTTAATTCTGCACGGATTACTTCTCCATCAGAAGCAATAGAGCTACGAAAATGTTTGCTTGGTGTCGTACCGCTTATTTTTATAGTTTCAGAAGCATTAATTGTTAATTGTCCAGCATGTCCTTGAGCCAAAGTTGCGCTGCTTATTTTTCCTCCATTGAGCAACATTAATCTTTTTGTATCGATGGTTATTTTGCCACTATTGCCCGTTCTATAAGCAGTACTACCGAAAGTGGAAGGAGTAAAACTCACCGAATTGAATCCTTCTACTTTAAACTCTTCTGTTAGTCTAATATTTATATCTCCACCCTGACCCCTGCCAAAGTTGAGAGCAGATATTGTTCCTCCATCCAAAATATTCAGATTGCCAGCGGAAATATTGATATCTCCTGAATTACCATCGTTAAAAATTACCGTGCTAATTATAGTGGGAATAACAGGATTCAAAATCGAAGCACTATTAACTGTAATTGATTCATTGATAGCTATATTGATATTTCCAGTATTTGCTTTGGTATAGCTACGGGCAAAGATAGAACTACCATCTTTAAGAGATAAATTGTTACCTGAAACCAAAATATTTCCACTTGTTCCCGCACCCAGGGTTTCTGTGGTTAACCGAGAAGAGGTTACTCCAGTTATATTCCCCAGAGGTGTAGTGATATCTGGCGAGTTTCTAACCGTTCCTGATAGTTCTATAGAATCAGTAGCATTGACTGTAATTGTACCTGAAGAGCGATCGCCTAAATTTTGGATAATAATTGCCGAACTATCTTCAAGACTAATATTTTTTCCCTGTAGGCGAATATCTCCTGTCACTATGCCACTGGTGTCAATGAGAGCTTGATTATAGAGTTGAATATTACCTAATTCTAATTCTGATACAGAGTTTATTTCCCAAGAAGTAGTGGAATCAAAATATACGTTTCCAGCCTTAATACTGTCAAGATGAATTTTACTTCCTGGAACTTTTAAAATTCCTCCATCTAGCTCAATTTTTCCCGCGATTAATCCTAAAGTCCGATCTTCTTGTACCTGAATTCCTGGTGCAGTATTGCCATGATTAATAGGAAAAAAGATTCCTCCAGTTAGTGAATGACCATCTCCTTGGACGATAATCTTGGCAGAATTATCACCTATCTGCAATCCAGGAGTAATATTCAAGTTTAATAATGGTGCTGTGCCAGGATCTTTGGCACTAAAGCTAACAGATTCTTCTTCAAAAATAAAGCTTTCCGCGGTAGTAGCAAAAAATGAACCATTGAGATCCAAAGCTGCGTTTTTGCCAAATACTATGCCGTTGGGATTGAGCAAAAATAAGTTCGCTGCGCCATTAACTCCTAGAGTGCCAAAAATATCTGAGGCATTATTGCCCGTAACACGAGTTAGGATATTGTCTATACCATCAGGAGAGGCGAAATAGACTGCATTATTGTTACTCACATTAAATTCACTAAAGCTGTGAAATAAATTGCGATCTCGTATTGCACCTCCTTCAATCAGAGTGGCACCTGTATTTTTTATATTTGTATTCGGCGTAACAACTGAATGTTCCTGACCCAAACTACTATCTGGGATTAATTGAGCGCAAACTGAAGAAATAGTAAATAGAATACATATAGGACTAGAGAAAATTAAACAATGAGAGAACTTAGTGAGCCACATAAAAGTTTTCAACTCAAATGCTAGATAGCCTAAGAATGCCCAAATCGAGATGACAAAATTGCTTTTTGAGATTCTATAATTCTTGTCACAGGTAAGATATATTGCGATCGCTAATTGCTTTGGTTTTTTCTAAATTCCTCGACTTTATTCCAAACTCGATCTAGTAAATCACTACTAGTATTATCAAACCAATTGATTTGCCGATTTTTTCTAAACCAGGTGCGTTGTCTTTTGGCGAACTGACGAGTGTGAGTTACGATTAAAGCGATCGCAGAGTCTAAATCTATATCTCCTGCTAAATACTGCTTGATTTCACCATATCCCAAAGTATTCAATAAAGGTAAATCCGCTCCATATTTCTGACAGAGATATTTCACCTCAGAAACTAATCCAGCATCAATCATTTGATGAGTACGGGTAGCAATGCGCTTATCAGACTCAGATACGTCACAATCCAAACCAATTTGTAAAATGGGATAGTTGGGGGGACTTTCACCTTGCTGCTGGGAAATGGGTATTCCTGTGACATAGAAAACTTCTAAAGCTCTCAAAGTTCTAAATTGATCGTTGATATGTATTTTTTGTGCTGCTGTGGGATCTATCTGAGATAACCATTGATGGACTTGAGTTTGTCCAATTGCTGATAGTTGCGATCGCAATTCTGCTTGAGGAGATACTCTAGGAATTTTCAATCCTTTGGTAATCGAATCTAAGTATAATCCAGTCCCACCAACCAATAAAGCAGGTGGACTAGCATTGTGAGCCTCAATTATTGCTTTAGTTTGCTGTTGATATTCTGCCAAAGTCAAGGTTTCAGTCGGATAGGAAATATCAATTTGATAGTGAGGAATTAATTCTTGTTCTTGCTTAGAAGGTTTGGCTGTACCAATATCAAATTCACGATATATTTGTCTTGAGTCAGCACTAATAATGATTGAATCTAAACGTTGTGCTATTGACAAAGCTAAACTAGATTTTCCGCTAGCAGTTGCACCACATATAACAATTAGCATAGTAAGTCGTGTTGCAAAATTTATTTTTTGGTTGAGCTAGAGAGAAGATAATACATAATAAATTCGGCAACATTTTATTGCGACTTTAACAAAGTTAAACTTCAAAATAAGCGATTTTTTATTCTCACATACAAGAGGTATAGTCTGATGCTCTATTTTTGGCTATTAGCTAATTTTGAACTTGCTTAATACATAAGTTTTTAAACATAATTTTGCAAAAATATTTCTTTCTTTTATTTGCTAAATCCAATCTTCATCATCATCTTCTAAAGCATCATTAAGTGGCTTTTCTTGAGGATAACTAGAAGATTCAGGAGAAGCTATTGTGACGCGATCGCTTTCTCGATCTTCATCTTCTAATTCCTCATCTTCTAATTCTTCATCATCTTCAATTTTCCTGCTTTGTGACTGATAAAATTCATTTGCTGGTTCAGCGTAGCTAGGTTCTGGTAATATATCTGCTGGCTTTTTACCTTCTATTTCTACAACTACTAAATCATCGATATAAGCTAAGAAAAGATTGCCCTGCACATCACAAACCGTAGCCGAACAAGATACTTCTGACTTTGCTTGACTAGAATTAAATAATTCATTAATAAAACGAGAAGGATTAGTTTTATTTTCTTCCCCGTTTATGCTCAACAAAATGTATTCATTTCCCGTTCTTTTATGTCTGACAATTGTAATCATCTACTATTTTTTCACCATCATTAAATACATAAAGTGCAATTAAAAAAATCTCATGAGTTAATTTTGGAAAGCAGATTAGTTGTTTTAACATCATAAAGACTTTCAATCCAAACCCGCGCACCACAAAAAGGATTATCTCGGCGATAAACTACACGACACCCTCCCAATATTTCTACCTCGTGACAAAATTAAAATTCGCCTAT
>CAKZYI010000739.1 GCA_937884735.1 uncultured Pleurocapsa sp. | reverse complement strand
GAGAGTATTTAGGTAATTTTAAGAATATATAGACACTAAGATTGAACTCTTTACAACGCAAATTAGAGTCCATACTGAACGCAATGTTAAAAACCTACCCTTGTAAGCTCCCTAGCCCTCCCCAATTTTGGGGAGGGAACGAATGGTCTCCCCCAAGCTTGGGGAAGATTAGAGGGAGCAGGGACTTTTAAAAGTCGCACAGGGCGTAATGACTATGATATAAATTGGATTTAACGCTGAATAGTCCTCGAACGGGTACACTTAGGAAAAATATGGCTTATCACTTACAGCCGTTTTCAGTTGAATGGACTACGTTCTAAATTAACTGGTTCGTAGTTTTTAGCTATTAGCTCTTAGCTTTTTTAAAATTTAATTATTGTGGTCTACTCATATGAAAAGCGCAGTAAAAGCTTTGTTTTCAGCGATCGCTCAAACCCAAAGCGAGTTAGAATTACAACAAACCATTATGGGTAAGATTGGCGAGTATTTTGCTGCAAAACGCTATCGTCTGTTTTTGTTAGAGCATCTTCATCCCCTTGCTAGCAAATCAAAGTTATTTCAGTTAGCATTCTCCTTAGACCATAATTCCGTTTTAAGTTATTTAGTAGAACATCACGTACCAGTTCATGAAGAGCTACTATTGACAGCAGAAAAGTGGCGAACTATCTGTCCTCGTTTAGATCATGTTCATGTAATGGTTGATCCAATTGTCGATAATGGTAAGCTGATAGGTGGTTTGGCTTTAACTCGCGATCGCAACGATATCGCTTTCAACAATCAAAATATTTTTATTTTAGAGTTAAGTGCTTTGTGTCTGCACATATCAACTTTCATCCCGCGCGGAAATGATTGCTAAATTGTCTAAATATAATTGCGATCGCTTAAATTAAAACTTTTCTTAAAGCGATTGCTTTCTAATCAATAGTCAAATTCGATACAAGAATCCGTTCTATTGTGATATTTGCAACAGTATTAACAATTACTTTAGAAACTAAAAAATTAAGGTACAATTGTGTTGAGTTTAATAGATTATTAATACCAGCAAATCCCTATAACTGTTTAAATATCTAGCTTTACTAAGACTTTTGTTGAGTATGACAAATACCAGAGTCTTAAGAAATAAATACTAGCATCTCACTACTAAAATACTAGTATCCCCTACCCAATTAAAAAAAATTCTCTTTGTCAGCTAAAGGTTTGAGAGGTTGAGTACAGTTTAAGAAATCTAATGAAAATAACCGAGTACAAATCTGATGCTCGTTCAAAATTCGAGTGATATAAGTTTAATAACAAGTTCAATAACGTCATCGAAAATGTTATCGAATATCTAAATTTTTTGCCCAATAAATTGTTATTCATAGTTTTAGAAATTTAGACTTCGGCATCTCAAGATTTTTCAATTCCTGTCTCATCTAATCTCATATACTTTAATTTGCGGAATTCAATTCAATGTCACCAATTACCAGTACCACCCTAGCAACAAAATCTAAGACAAAAAACAAGAAATCTAAAGGAGGCTGTGGATGTGGTTCCACTAAACCTCAACCAGCGATCGATCCAAAAATCCAAGAAAGAATCGAAAAGCACCCTTGCTACAGCGATGACGCACACCATCACTATGCACGGATGCACGTAGCAGTTGCACCAGCCTGTAATATTCAGTGCAATTTTTGCAATCGCAAGTATGACTGTGCTAACGAAAGCCGCCCAGGGGTAGTTAGCGAACTCCTGACACCTGAAGAAGCAGCCCATAAAGCATTGGTAATTGCTGGTAAAATTCCTCAAATGACTGTGTTAGGTATTGCTGGTCCTGGAGATCCTTTAGCCAATCCCAAACAAACTTTTCGCACCTTTGAATTAGTAGCGGGTTCAGCACCAGACATCAAATTGTGCCTGTCTACTAATGGTTTAATGCTTCCCGACCATGTAGACAAAATCAAAGAATTAAATGTTGATCACGTCACCATGACCATCAATATGGTTGACCCCAAAGTCGGCACGAAAATCTATCCTTGGGTACGCTACAATCGCAAACGTTGGAAAGGTGAAGAAGCAGCTCAGATCCTTCACGAACGTCAGATGGAAGGAATTCAGGCACTACAGGAAAATGATATTTTGTGCAAAGTTAATTCAGTAATGATTCCAGGGATTAACGACGAACACTTAGTCGAAGTAGATGAGGTGATTCGTTCTAAAGGTGCATTCCTTCACAATATAATGCCTCTAATTTCCGCACCCGAACACGGTACGTACTTTGGTTTAACAGGTCAGCGAGGTCCTACACCAAAAGAATTAAGAGCTTTGCAGGATAGCTGTTCGGGCAACATGAAAATGATGCGTCACTGTCGCCAGTGCCGTGCTGATGCAGTCGGTTTATTGGGTGAAGATCGTTCACAAGAATTTACCAAAGAAAAATACTTGCAATCATTGTAAAAACCAAAAAAAAATAATA
>CAKZYI010000738.1 GCA_937884735.1 uncultured Pleurocapsa sp. | reverse complement strand
TTGGCACGAATTAAACCATTAATGTCGGAAATGTTACCACTAGTTACTCGACTGAAGATATTGACTATATCAGCTTGATTATTAAATGAGGCAATTCCGCCATTAGGTAAAGAAAATTCAGTAAAACTATGAAATAAATTATTGCCAGCGCGATCGCCTTGGTTAATATTAAAATTATTCCCATTAGTATCAACAATAGTATTAGTTGTACTGTCTGGTATAACTTGAGCATTCCCATGAACCCCATAGAAAACACAGGCGATGTTTAAAGCTAAATAGCTTACTAATCTCAAGCAATTATTCATAACAAACGATCTAGTTCTAATATCTATTGTCTATTACCGAAGCTGTCGTCATCTAATTTAATATTATTTTTAATGTTCTTGGATGATGAAGTGCAACATATAAAGTTTAATTTTGAATTGGAATTAGTAATCGATCGCAAGTCTTGGTACGGTAATTTACTTTGATACCAAGTGTTTAACCGAACTTAACTTAACCCACTTAATTGCTGTCTAACTATGCATTTCACACTTAAGACAACTTCAGCGATCGATTTATGAATTTTTCGAGTTAAAAGAACTTTTTCTCAGATCTTCACAACTATTTAGAGCTTTAGAGCGATCGCAAGTGATTATTTATAGTTGATTTTTATCAGTTACAAAAATATTTATTATCAGCAAATAAAATACTTAAAAATACTAATATGACAGGTAAATTATAGTAGTGATGCTTGCATCTGCTGAGGCAAAAGTAATGTCTATTAAGTTTCAAAGTTCAATTTCTCAAATTTTGACTATTGTAATCTCAATAATGGCGATCTCTATTAATCCTTTAATAGCTGTTGCCGAAAGACCAAAACCCCCCAAGACTGGCACTCCTTCTGGTAATACTACCCCAGGAACTACTCGACCTGAAATTAGTTGTCCTGTAACTCCTAAGCCCCTAACCGCTATAGTTGCCAACCAGGGACAAGATTTTACTCTAGAAGAATATCCTACTTTCTTATTTTATGTTCCTTATTCTGCCCCACAAATAAGTTTGATGGAGTTTTTACTCTTAAACAAGACTCAAACCGAGACTATATATCGCACTCCATTGAAATCTAGTTCCAAAGCAGGAATTATTGAAATTCAACTTCCTCCAGAAGCAAGCAAAGCTTTAGAAGTAAACACTACCTATCATTGGCGTTTTAATCTTGATTGCAAACCAGATCGAAATATTGCTCCCGATTTAGTTTTACAAGGATGGATTCGACGAATTCCTCTTAATTCTGAGATTGCAAATCGGCTAAAATCAGTTAATTCATCAGAATACCTGGATTATCAACGTGAAGAAATTTGGTACGAAGCGATCGCTCTTTTGGCGCAATCCCATTTTAGCACCCCCAATAACACTCAGCTAACTCAAGCCTGGAATGATGTTTTAGAATCATTGAAAATCGAATGGCTGATTGGCGAACCTTTAGTAGATTAAACAGTAGAGATGAAAAAAATTGTTCGTCTTCTTGCTATCTCCATTTTAGGCTGTACTTCAGCAATAATTATCTCCATTAATTTTTTCTCTGCCAAATCCCTAGCTCAAACTCCCCAATCAATACAGTTAATTCAGCAGGGTACTAGTTTATACGGAGCAGAGCAATTCGAGCAGTCAGTAAGAGTTTGGAATCTTGCTCTATCTAAGTCAGAAGATGTATTGAATAAGTCCTTGATTCTGAGTAATCTTTCGTTAGCTTATCAAAGTCTAGGAGAGTGGCAACAAGCAGAAAAAACAATTGCTCAAAGTCTGGAAATACTAGCAAATCTAAATAATACAACTCAAACTTATACAGAAATTTTGGCTAAAGCCTTAAATAGTCAAGGACATCTTCAATGGTTAAGGGGTGATTATAGTAATGCGATCGCAACTTGGGATTTAGCTGCCACTAATTATCTCCAAGCAGGAGATATTGCCAACACAATCAAATGCCAACTAAACCAAACTAAAGCTTTACAAGCATCGGGTTTAAGTAGTAAAGCTGCCGAAAAATCCGAACAAATCTATCAAAGCTTAGAGAATACTGATAACCTCGAACTAAAAAGTGTCGGATTACAATACTTGGGAAATGTTCTGCGTAGTGTTGGCAATTTGCAAAGATCTAACGCGGTATTACGAGAAAGTTTAGAGATTTTAGAAACTCCCGATTCTTTATTAGAATTGGGCAATACCGAACGAGCTTTGAGCGATAGTTATTTGGCAACCAGTCAATTACAATTAGCCCAACAGTATACTCAAAGGGCAATTGCTCATTATCAACAAGCTTTCGAGCAAGGAAATAATCTACAGGCTGGACTTAATTATTTAAATTTGGCGATTGCTATAGGAAAATGGTCAGATATCTCTAATTTAATTCCTCCGATCAATCGCGCTATTTCTTCTTTACCAGCCACTAGATCTAATATTTATGCCAGGCTTAATTTTGCTCGTAACCTTTCTTGTCTAACAGAAATTCAGAGTAAAAATCAGCTTCAGTGTGTTGCTAGTCTAAGACGAGAGCAACTAAAACAAACCTTATCTACAAACCCACCAAAAATAGAAATTCCTAGCAGTCAGGAAATTACTCAAGCGATCGAGATGGCGATCAAACAGGCGATCGATGCTCCAACAAAATCCTATACTTTGGGTGAATTAGGCAAAGTATACGAGTCTCAAGGACAATGGCAGTTAGCCGAACAATTTACTCAGCAAGCATTATTAATCTTAGAAGGAATTGAAGCACCTGAAATTCGTTATCGTTGGTCATGGCAATTAGGGCGCATTTTAAAACAAAGGGGGAATTTATCAGAAGCAATTGCTAGTTATTCTGCTGCGATCGATGACTTAAAATCAGTCCGCAGCGACTTATTAGTGGTCAATTCCGAAGTGCAGTTTTCTTTTCGCGATAATACCGAACCCCTATATCGAGAATTAGTAGATTTATTACTCCAAGGCGATCTTTCCACAAGTAATGTAACTTCCGATACTCCAGATATCTCTCAATTGTATTTAGAGCAAGCTATTCAAACTATTGACACTTTGCAGTTAGCAGAAGTCGAAAATTTTCTAAATTGCAATCTTACTAATGTCTCTTCTAACTTCCAACCGAATCAAAATAATCACGACCGAAATAGAACATGGCGAAACAAGTTCGCCGTTTCCTTCGGTCAAAATATTGAGGAAATTGATTCTAAAACGGGATTTATTTATCCCATCATCTTAGGAGATCGCTTGGAGGTAATTTTTAAAGCTCCAGGAAAACCATTTAAACACCATACTACCTACATTGAGAAGCAGAAGGTAGAGCAAACCTTAAGAGAATTAAAAACAGCTATTATCAGGGGTTATGCCAGTAATGCGATCGCTCTATCTCAAAATGTCTATTCTTGGTTAATCGAGCCTTGGTCAGAGTATCTAGAAGATAGCAGTCAAATATCAACTTTGGTATTTGTTTTGGATGGTGAATTACGCAATATCCCCATGGGAGTTCTCTATGACTCAAAACGTCAAGAGTATTTAATCCAAAAACAATATGCCATAGCATTACTCCCCAGTTTTCAGGCTTTCAATCTCCAATCCACAGCAACAGAATTAAAAGTTTTGGGCGCGGGAATTAGTCAAGAACTTCAAGTAGATAGTAAATCTTTTTCGGGACTAGAAGTAACAGCAGAATTGGACAATATTAAAAGCAGTCTCTCTAGTACGATTCTGCTGAATAACGAATTTACTCAGTCTAATATTCGCCAAAATCTAGAACAAGGAGATTTTTCCGTAGTTCACCTAGCAACTCATGGCAATTTTAGCTCCAATCCCGAAGAAACCTATATATTGATTTACAATTCGGATATTTCTCAAGGTTCACTGCTCAAAGCTAGAGATTTAGATAGATTACTCCGTCATAATAGCAAACATAAATCAATAGAATTATTAGTGTTCAGTGCTTGTGAAACAGCTCAAGGAGATACTAGAGCAGCTTTAGGATTGGCAGGATTAGCCATTAGAGCGGGTGCACAGAGTACTTTAGCTACTTTGTGGCAAGTAAATGACCAATCCACTGTTAAATTCATGGAGCGATTTTATCAAGAATTGAGTGTTCCTGGGGTGAGTAAAGCGATCGCCGTTCATCGCGCTCAAAATTATCTTTTTAATCAATCTAACTATCAAGCTCCTTACTATTGGGCTACGTATATTCTTGTGGGGAATTGGAAATAACCTTGCCACAACGGCAAAAACAGACTTTAATTTACATTTAAGATCGCTGTTGATTGTAACTACCCTATTTCGGGAAGCTCTTACTCTAAGCGATATAATTTACGACCCGATGATTTTAGCTCGCACTGATAGTAGTTCTCAAGCATTGGCAGCAGTTTCCACCCTGGCGGGGATTGGGGGAAT
>CAKZYI010000737.1 GCA_937884735.1 uncultured Pleurocapsa sp. | reverse complement strand
GAGAGTATAAAACATCTACGAATCTATAGAGAGAGTTTAGTAGTTCTGTACTAGCTGTATTTTTAGAAAGCGAAACTGATCCTGGGCGCTGGATTAGAGGGGGTTTTGCTAAACAGAAGATTGTCACAGGCATTACTGGCGGTGGGACTCCAGATGCTTTTTCAGAAGCTAAACCGCTTAGATTGAGAGAAATAAACCTAATTCAATTTCAACAATTATCAACTGATTACGCGGTTGTTCTCTCAATCCCCTATTGGCTCAGGCATATTGATGTCAGTGTTTACGAGTACACGGGGACAATCACCGATACTCTAGAGCAAAAACTGATTGATTGCTGCGAAGACTTAGACGCAGACATAGCCCAAGTTAGGCAAGATTTAGCTCTGTCGACTACTACGATCCTCAATGCGATCGCAGGTATCGAGCCAGGGGAAAGCGAGACAGAAAGGACGATACGAGTACAGCGCGAACAAATTTCTATTGCTTATTTTTCAGGATTATTATGAGTTTTAAATTAATTCCATCTCTTACTGTTATTGGCGACGCACTCATTGAGAATTACAAGAGGGCGTCTAGAGCTTCCCCCGAAGAAAAAGAACTAGCAGGTTTAAAGCCTGATGAAGAGGTCAAGGCACAGATTGGTATTGCCTCAGTCGAGGAATACATCACTATGAGTGTGATGGATGTTGGCAGAAGAGAGGTTGCAGCTTTTGATTTGTCTCAGTTCGATCAGCCAATGAGATTGGCTAGCCTTTATATTGATGAACCAAATAGTGATGCAATTGTAATCGAGGTCTTTTTGTCAGACGATACAAGGATTATGAAACAGACGTTTACGCGCAATAGAACGCCGTTTCAATTCCCTACTGCACCTCTTCCTCCAAGCGTAACGATTAAAGTTACTGCATTGACTCCAGTTAAATTTATTCAGTTAGTGCTTGTTCCTGTTGTGATACTCGATGCTAGAGCAGGAACTAAAGAAGCTACTCAAAGTAGATAAATTTACTTTGCATTGATATTGCTAATTTTACTGTTAATTAAAAACTTGCTACCCATGGCTGTGTAGCAGTTCTGACGACTTATTTTATTATTTAACTTAGGATTTATTATGGATGAATGCAAAGGTTCAGCCTTGTTTTTCAATGGGCATTTTGACCGTGATGCCGACCTAGATTTTGGGCGATTAAGCTTAATAAATTTTGGTACAGAAGAAACCAAAATTATTAAGGCTAGCTCTGGCTATCGAACAAAGCAATATGCGGAGTGCTTCCATGAATGGGGGGGGATGTTGCCCCCCGCTTATAGGTGCGAGGGAGACTTTTTTTGGAAGGTTGCTACAAAGCCAATTCCGATGCCTGGGCATAGGGGTGTTCGCGGTAATTTTTATCAAATCAGTCCCTTTGAGGTCAAGACAGATCGAGGGGGAAGGCGATCAGACTTCGGAATTCATTTAGATGCAGACGCTCCAGGCTCTTTGGGGTGCATTGTTACTGATGCTAGTCGCTTTGCTGAATTAGAAAAATGGATGGTCGAGCTTAATAGGTCTGGACTGGCTAAAGTCCCTCTAATTGTGGGGTACAGCTAATGCTTGACTTGGAAAAAATAGCTGAAAAAATCCCAGACAGTCTAATTCACGGAGTATCAGTTAGTTTGATTTGCCTGAGCATTGGGGGGGCTGTAGCGATCGGCCGTTCCTCTGGTTTGGAAGTCTCCATAGACTC
>CAKZYI010000736.1 GCA_937884735.1 uncultured Pleurocapsa sp. | reverse complement strand
CCTGCTAGTTCTTTTCCTATTTGGGGACTAAAAGATAATTAGATAATATCTCCCCTCTCTGGAATGTAAGACTTTACCATTGTTCGTTACCAACAGCTTCGCCCCAGTCCATTTCAGAATGCAGGTGTTCTTCTCCCATGCCATCCAATAGCTGTTCTAGGGTGTATTGCTTTTTCTTTGGTACGAGAATTAATTTATTTTCTTCGCAATAAATTTCAATCTCTTCGCCTTCTTGTAATTTAACTGCTTCTGCTAATTGCTTGGGAATACGAATCCCTAAACTATTGCCCCACCGACTCACTTTACTGTTCATTAGTTTTTAAAGAATATCTTTTGTATACATAAATTATACTTTGTATATACATAAAACAAATTCAATATTTTGAGTAAAAACTATAAATGCGATCGCACTACTAAAACTGATAAATGTTCAATGATAAATGTTTAATGTATAATGAGGGTTGGCTAATTGTGTAAAATAATTCTTAATGTAATTTTTGGAGGCTTGTATTGGAGTCAGAAGCAAGATTTAAATTAAAAGTATTGTGGTTGGATAAAAACGTAGCAATCGCAGTAGATCAGGTAGTGGGTAAAGGAACTAGTCCTTTGACAGCGTATTACTTTTGGCCTCGTAACGATGCTTGGCAACAGCTAAAGGACGAACTAGAAGCAAAGCATTGGATTGAAGAAGCAGAAAGCATTGACATTCTCAATCAAGCTACAGAGGTCATCAATTTCTGGACGGAAAGAGGAAAAACCACTCCTATGACCCAGGCGCAAACCAAATTTCCTAACATTGTCTTTACTGGAACTAACTAGAAAAGTAGCTTTAAGCTAGAGTTATTTCAATAACAACTTTGCATATCTAAAATCGTAGTGAATCAAATTTAAGCTTCAAAGTTTCAAAGCACTATTTATAAGCGATTAATAAGCAAACGAAAAAACAAAAAAAGGGCAGAAAAACATTCAGTTGATTTCTGCCCTTTTTTAATGCATGTGTAGTTTTTAAAAGGAATTGTGAATTACCAAAACAAAGAATAACTTTAATAATTCAAGTGCTATCTCCTTGCCCTTAATCCATCATCTTTCATCCCTTAAACACTTCCACCCGAAGCCTGAAAACGCGCCCTTGCTTTCTTCATTGAGCTTTCAGCCTGAATTTTTTCTTGACGATCTTCACTGTTTTCCACTTTCGCAAAGCGAGTCTGAGCTTCTTGATATGCAGTGCGAGCAGCTTCTAAGTCAATATCGTCCCCTAATTCTGCACCGTTGACTAAGATTTTGATCTCATCATTTTCAACTTCCGCAAAACCGCCCATTACAGCGATATTTTTCCATTCTTTTCCTGGGCGAACGCGCATTACACCAACTTCTAATGCAGTTAGCAAAGGTGCGTGACCACCAAGAATACCTAGTTGACCAGTAGTACTAGGAAGAACGATTTCTTCGACAGAATCGTCCCAGACAGTCTTACCTGGAGTAATTACTTTTACGTTTAAAGCCATTTTTCAATTATCAGTTATCAATTACCAATTACCAATTATTATTTATCCTTATTCGAGGATGGAGTTATTTATCAGAAAATAAATGATAGTGAGCAGTAAACGGTAACTAACGAAAACTGTTTGCTGTTTACTGTTTACTGTTTACTGTTTACTGTTTACTGTTCACTGTCTACTGATTAATTAGCAGCTTTAATTTTTTCTGCCTTAGCTTTAGCTTCGTCGATGTTTCCAACTAAGTAGAAAGCTTGTTCTGGTAGATCGTCTAATTCGCCGTTAAGAATAGCTTGGAAACCTTTAATAGTGTCTTCCAAGGTTACATACTTACCAGGAGAACCAGTAAATACTTCAGCAACGAAGAAAGGTTGAGATAAGAAACGCTCAATCTTGCGAGCGCGGTCTACTACGATTCTGTCATCTTCAGAAAGCTCATCTAATCCAAGAATTGCAATGTTATCTTGTAATTCTTTATAGCGTTGTAGAGTAGACTGAACTGCACGAGCAGTGTCGTAATGTTCTTCGCCTACAATGCTAGGTTGAAGCATTGTACTAGTGGAGTCTAGAGGATCTACCGCAGGATAAATACCTTTAGAAGCTAAACCACGAGATAGCACAGTAGTTCCGTCTAGGTGAGCAAAAGTTGTAGCAGGTGCAGGGTCAGTTAAATCATCCGCAGGTACGTATACCGCTTGGATAGAAGTAATAGAACCTTCCTTAGTAGAAGTAATACGCTCTTGCAAGTCACCTACATCAGTACCAAGAGTAGGCTGATATCCTACCGCAGAAGGCATACGACCTAATAGTGCAGATACTTCAGAACCAGCTTGTACAAAACGGAAAATATTATCAATAAATAGCAGTACATCTTGCTTGTTAACATCGCGGAAGTACTCAGCCATAGTTAAAGCTGATAGACCAACGCGCATTCTAGCTCCAGGTGGCTCGTTCATTTGACCGTATACCAGAGCAATTTTTGACTCTTCTGGGTTGTCAGCGTTAATTACGTTGGATTCGATCATCTCGTTGTAAAGGTCATTACCTTCACGAGTACGTTCGCCCACACCACCAAACACGGATACACCACCGTGTTGAATAGCAATGTTGTTAATCAATTCCATCATGATAACGGTCTTACCAACACCAGCACCGCCGAATAGACCAATTTTTCCACCCTGACGATAAGGAGTAAGCAAGTCTACAACCTTAATACCAGTTTCAAATACTTTAGGTGCAGTCTCTAAATCGGTTAATTTAGGAGCAGGTCTGTGAATAGGGAAAGTATCATCACTATTAACGGGGCCTTTATTATCTACAGGCTCGCCTAATACATTAAAGATTCTACCTAATGTTGCTTTTCCAACAGGAACACTAATAGGTTGTCCTAAATCTTGAATATCCATACCGCGGACTAATCCGTCAGTACCACTCATCGCAACAGCACGCACCTGGTTGTCACCAAGTAGTTGCTGCACTTCGCAGGTTACGGAAACATCTTGTCCTGCGGGATTTTTACCTTGTACTTTTAAAGCGTTATAAATCTTGGGCATTTTACCGCTAGGAAACTCGGCATCGAGTACGGGCCCAATAATCTGTGTAATTTTACCAGTTGTTGTTTTATCTGTGGTGGCTACCATTTTTTAAATATCTACTTGGTGGTTAGCTGTTTTATATGGCAGGTAAAATCCTAAAAAGAATATAAAATTTTGCCACCTTCAACATTATCATTTATCGATTCATCTGAAAAATTTACTTCCTAGCTTAAATCTGTTTTCTACAAACATTATTAAAAAGGAACATAATAATTTAAATCGGAATTTCTTTAATATTTGCGATCGCTTTAGATATTTTTTATTGTAATGCGATCGCACTAAAAGAATTTTGGCTAAGATGTAAGCTATAAAAACTATTGCGACAAAAATATAGTTTAATGATAGTCGGTACTACATCAGCAGCAAAGATTTTAAATATCTCTACTTCTAGACTACGAATGCTTCTTAGTCGCGATCGCGTTAAAGGGGCTTACAAAACAGGACGGATGTGGCTTATTCCTTTATTTAATGGAAAACCGATTATTTCTCAAGGAAAAAGAGGTCCTGCACCTCGTTGGCGCAACCCAAGAACGCCAGCGAAAACTAAAATTCACGTTAACGCGCCTAGAATTAGGCAGAACCAGAAGCGTCAAGAATCAGAACCAGTAATCACGGTTAAAAAAGGTGGCACTAATCAATATGCTCACGAAGTAGAAATATTGGGAGGCTGTCGTATTATTTATAGTCCCGACAAGCCTTTTGCTGGTGCGAGGGTTTGGATTGAGACTTTATACGATGTTCAATTGTTTGATTTGAATCTTAGTTCTAGCTAAAGAGATTAACTACTTACTTAAAACTTTTCTAACTGTTATTTTGTAAACTCCCTAACTATTTTGTCGAGGTCGTTATTAGCCCTGTCTATCAATAAATCTATAGCCCGTAGGGTGGGAACCAAAAGTAAGGACATTCGTGTATCCTCTAGGAAATCCAAAGAGTGCGTATGCAAAGAGTGCAAAAACAACACCAGCAAATTATCGTTTCAATAATTACTCATTGCCCACCAGATTAACAATACATATGCGATCGCATTTAAGGTAATTTCCGTTTCCTCAATAATGTTATCGGGTATTTGAATTTCATTTATCTCTGGAGCGACATTGGTAACAGTAACTTCTACAGTAGCAGGTTAGGAGAATTGCCCGTCATTATCCTGAACCACATAAGTAAAGCTATCTTCCCCTGCAAAGCCCGCATCAGGAATATAAGATTCGGAGGTTAAGGGTGCTGATAGTTGCCCCCCTAGCCCCCCAATACTGGGGGAAACAGGATATATAGCCGTACGAAGTTAGATTAGGACAAGTTAATTCATCTGCTCGTAAGGATGAAGGATGAAGGATGAAAGTAATTAGATAGCATCTGTTCTGGATTCAAAACGTCCTAACCTTAATACGTAATGCTATAAGTCCCCCAAAGTTGGGGGATTTAGGGTGCTTTCCTCAGCCAGGATAGCTTGAAGAATCTCCACATCCAACTCCGAAGGTAGCTTACGAATTCCTGGGGCGAGATGGGTATTCATCAAATCGTGAGATGAGCTTCTTTATCCAAGTGTTCGCCATTAAAGACGACTTCCTCCCATCCTGATGACACAAGGCGATCGAATCCCGAATAACCTTCGATAAACCCATACAGGTGTGCCATTTCGTGGAGAACGGTAGTAAGTAGATCGTATTTACTATTGGCTTCAGACTTAGCAGCAGCAGGTAACAAACCAATGCTGCTATTGTTTTCAATTGTTTCTTGAAGATCTAAAGGTATATTTGTAAAGAAATTATAACCAGTATCGTATTCTAATTGGTTGACAGAGCGATCTCCTGTAGGGTGGGCAAATAGTCGTTTCAAGAATTGCTTATTGCACTAAAGCACTTCCTTTGGTCGCCCACCACATCATCAAATAACATCAACATTTAAATTATGGTGAGCATCAACCCATTAATTTTTAAGCTTCCAAGATTTCGCAATGCTCACCCTAAATTTTATCTAAATAGAAATCTCTTCAATATCTGCAATCGCAAATAAGTATCTTTATTATTCTTGTCAGCAGCACAAAGAAAGCAATAATGGCAAATTATGGCTTGGGAAGGTAAGGTCGGGATATCTGTTTCCAGCTTACCTCTCCTATCCGAAACCGTGTTTGTCAGAGCGATCGCCTTAAAAAGACAAATTTAACTTGACATTCAAGACAATCGCTTAGGGCGTTCGTTACGGTTCGATTCATCCAGACACCAAAGCAAAGCTTATGGTGCTGGATTTTTCTCTCGTTAAGCTAAAAAAACCTCTTTGTAGATAAGAAGGGCAAATTACAATTTAAAATGTGCTGTTACTCAAAATTCTTGAACCAACAAATCCAACCAAAACAACCAAACCTAGCGTCCTGCGAAAATAATTAACGCCCTGAAACAATTCAAGCCACGCCCAAGTAAATAAAGAGCCAAAAGCTATTTGATCTAACCCTACATTGATTATATCGCTTGTATAAATCAGTTTGAGCAAACTAGCCTCACCTGCAACAATAATGGTTATGTTTGGTTGTTGAGCAATGACAATATTGCCGTCACTATCACGGAAGATTTTATCGAACAACGTATTTTCCATAGTCTCTATGATTGTATTTATTATTTAGTTTCACAACTAAAAGAAAGATAAACACGATCCTAAAGAGATATTTTTACTTTGAAATCACAATTTTTTTAATTTGGCTTAGTCACAATGCGATCGCATTGTGACTAAGCCATTTAAAGTGCAATTTGAAGTTAAAAAAAAAGTCTTTTTTTATTGATCGCTTATCTAAAATACTTCCTACAATCGAGTAAATAGCAAATATCAAAAATAGATATTACCAGTATTTATTCATAAAATCGCTAACCTATAAGTTGGTGACTAACTGTGACAAGTTAAGAAACTATGGTAAGTGTCAACTACTATGTACAGTGTGTTATTGCTTTTTAAAACATAACCTTTGTCACCAATCGTCGGTAACTGTTCATTATTAACTTGTGACTATGCCCAGAAGAAATAAGTTTTTAGCTAGTTTAGCTATCTTCATTACTATCATTAACTTCTGGATTGTTGCTCCTGCCTCGGCACAACTGCCATTTATTCAAGATTTGACTGTCTATTCTCGGTTATTGCGCCCAGGAGACAACAATACTCTTCATTCTGCCTGTATTCGTTTAGATGGACGCTGTTTGTTTAAGCTTTCGGGAACAGATTCCCAAGCCTTGACCGATCGCATTTATGAAATCCAAAAGCGATTTGATCGAGTAACATCTGATTACTTAAATAACCAAAGCGATCGAGGTAAAGTTTCAATTAAAACTAACGGTAAATTAAAAGACATTTATCTAGCCGTTGGAGAAGAAAACAAGCGTCTATTTACCGTAACCAACCCTGATGGCTAAGCTAATGATGTTGGCGTTGTGATTAGAGCGCAACAGCTAAAGTCCATAATTGAAGAAGGTTTGGTAGTATCCATTTATGAGCATTCTTCTCAATATAAAAGAAAGCAAATTATTATTGGAGTTTGTATTTTATCGCTTATTTGGCTGGCTAATTTTCCCCTTAATTGGGCAACTAGAAAATTAAGGGCTAAGACTAGGAAACTTGCTCCTTCCGCTTCTTTGAAAACTCTACCCCTAGTCGAGCAACTGGCTCGTCGTCAACAATGGAATTTAGCAGAGATTAAATATCGCCTCTTACAATTGATGCAAGCTGTTACTTGGTGTGGCAGCAGTTTGTTTATCTTAAATTTATTTCCTCAAACACGCATTATTTCATATCTGCTGGTTGCTGCTGCGACAGTACCCTTTCGAATTGTAGCGGTAGGTTTGATTACTTATATTCTGATCCGTTTAACTTATTTTTTAATTGCTAAATTAAGCAAACCTGCACTCAAAAGACAGTCGGCTGATTTTAAGGTCAATCAAAGGGGTAAATTACGAATCAACACCACAACAAGAATCTTACGGAGCGTCGTCACTGTTATTTGGCTTATTGTTGGTATTTTAGTAGCTTTTAGGGTTAATGGGGTTAATCTTTCACCTATCTTAGCTGGTGCGGGAATTTTTGGTTTGGGTTTGTCTTTAGCTTCTCAAAATCTGATTAAGGATGCAATCAATGGATTTATAATTATCTGGGACGATCGCTATGCGGTAGGAGATATTGTTGATATCGGGGATGTCAGTGGATTAGTAGAGAATATCAACCTACGAATTACCCAGCTACGGGATGCCGAAGGAAGATTAATCAGCATACCAAATAGTGCAGTCGATATTGTGGCAAATCGCTCTAGTCAATGGTCTAGAGCAGATATTAGCATTCCTGTGGCATATCAATCTGATATCGATCAGGCAATCTCTGTTGTTCATCAAGTAGCAGAAACTATGACTAGCGATCCTCAATGGCAAGAACAAATCTGGGAATTTCCTAATATTTTAGGCGTAGATCAGTTTAGCGATCGCGGTATTATGATACGCATTTGGATCAAAACTGAGCCTCTCAAACAGTGGGATGTAGCTAGAGAATTTCGTCGTCGGGTCAAAATTGCTTTAGATGTTGCAGGAGTATCTATTCCAGTACCGCAACAGCAAATATTTTTTGAAGAGAAAACAGATATTAAACATCTTGCTAAAGAGAAATAGACGGTTTCGCCAATCGCCAAATTATAAAATTATTTAGTATATAGCCGTATCATGTCATGTTTCTTGATATGATTCTCAATTATTAATTGCTATCAATCTAGAGAATTAGATTAATGACAAAAAAAAATCAAGGGCTAAAATTTGCAGCATTAGTTAGCTTAATCACGCTATTGATAGTAATTATCCAACCAGCCTCAGCAGGATGTAGAAGAGAATGTGTTGGAGGTTTTTGTGTAAATATCTGTGATATTGAAAAACCCTTAGAAGACATTCAAAGAGAAGGTGGAGTATTGCTAGAAAATATTCGTCGAGAAGGTGGCAATGCCTTTGAATACGTCAAAAGCTATGTTCAGCAAGGTTTAGTTCCTCCATTGATCAGAGAATATACCGCTTATTTAGAATTTCAAGGAAATCAGAAGGGATGGAAGCAATTGCCCATAGACCATAGAGTTATTCTACAGCCCCACTACAAAGTCAGTTTGCCTAGTATTAGATATGCTGAAAATATTGATACGGTTCATGGTCAAGCAATTACTATTGGTGATAAAATCTATTTTCCCGACACCATAGATTTGTACGATAAAGCTGGACTTCATCTCATGATGCATGAATTAGAGCATACCGTGCAATATCAGACCCTAGGAGGTGTTACACCATTTTTAATTAAGTATCTTATTCTTGATAGTTGCTTGAGTCCTGGTTATGAAAAAGTAGATAAAAGAAATGGAAGAAACGAAAGAGAAGTAGTTCATTTTGATGTGCATGATTGCAGACAAATTGAAAAGGATGCCGATGCAAAGGCAAATGGTTTATTCGGGATTGATAAAGATGAGGATTTGTATAAATCTGAAGCTATCATTCACAAAAAAATTGTTGATGCACGAGGTGCTAGAGGTTTTAGAGAAAGCTGTGGAATTGCAGGTTGTCATCAAGGAGGAACTGTTGATAATCGTCGAGAAGCCACATATAGCAAATTACCCTCAAGTCGTCAAAACGGCAGAAGATTTTACTTGAGAAATAACTGTTCTGCTCCAATAGAATTTTTGCTACGGTACAAAGACAGAGCATCTGATGAATGGATAACCAAAGGTTGGTGGCGACTTAAAGCTAATGAAAAATCTTTTCTTACATCAGATAAATTGTATATAAAATCTTCAAATAAAATAGCTTACTATTTTGCCAGAACCACGGATGGCTCTAATGTTTCATGGCGCGGAGATAAAAAACGGCAGTATAACGGAAAGACTTACTCTATGAAGAAAAAGGAAGTAGATATTAACTCTCAAGGTCATTACAGTATTGGCTTGAAATGTTCATCCTTAAAATAAACTAAAAAAAGGTGTACATCAATATACAAAAGCCAATCATACTAGAGGCGCAAGGCAAGTGGGGGTAGGGAGACTTGAACTCCCACGAAGTATTACCCTCAACGGATTTTAAATCCGCAGCGTCTACCAATTCCGCCATACCCCCAGGTATGGATCGTTGAAAGCCCTGTTTCAACAAAGACTAATATATCATACAGCATCGACACAGGTCATGCAATTTAATTTATTTAGTAATTAGGAGAATTTTGGCGTATTTGTTTAGTTTATGGATTTATGCCCCATAATTGAGGTCACAATATCGCCGATCGCAATTGTTTTGCCAGCTTGTTCGGGAGACAATCTCGTGTTTACTGCTAAACGAAAAAAATGGTTGAAACGCGATCGCTCTGTCCATTCTGGTAATGTTTTTTTTCTTTGCTTAATGAATGTTTTTTGGAATTGGGGGTAAGCTTCCCCCGTCTGGGGGTTGCGTGTAACTACAATGCAGCGTTGACAGGGATTTACTCCCATAAATACAACTCCTCCTACTTGGAATTTGACTATGGAGTCTGCATCAGCAAACAAGCAATCTTCCCAAAAAGCAGGTACGCCACCTATTTCGATATTGGCTCTAAAACGACGACGTACATCATCAATTTCTAATTCAGGATACCAGGAAGCAATTTCCTTAAGAGTTGCGGTACTAATAATGGTTGCACCTGGAGAAAAAGTATCGTCAGGAAAACCCATTGCTAAATTTTGAGCTATTTTTATTTCAAAGCCAAAGTGCTGACTTTACCAATCACATAAAAGATCCTGTTGTTCGATTGAGTTAAATGTGATGGCGTGTTTTTTTCCTTCAATTTGGAGTGTAAGGCTGTTGGTCTTGAAATTGAATGTCGAGCGTAAGTTATGAGTTTTAGCATGGCGTTTGCCATTAACAAAATTATTATTTAGATCGAACATTGCCCAAGTACGATCGCCTTTTATTGCCCCCGACTCTAAAATCTCAACGCGATCGCATTCTTCTGGATCTAAAGACTTAATTGGATAAACAAAGAATCGAGCAACATAAGGAGTTATAGAAGTCTTTTTTATCACTAAGAGCAGATTAGAACAATTGTAATTCTTTACTGTTGATGGTTAATTGTTGAAATCTTTACCTAAAAAATGCAATTAATGGTGTACTTGGATACTAAAATAAAACTTTTGTCAATACTTATTTGCCATAATGGGGATGTACGTAACCTTTATTTACATATAGGCATTAACAAACTATGGGATTAATCAAAGGTATAACAATAAAAGCGATCGAGTCTATTCAAGGAGGGATGTCTGAATTTTATACTCCACAGTCCAGCGATGAAACAATGATTGTGAAAGTACCCGCCAACACAACAGATGACTTGTTTGTTCACAAACATCAAACCGATCAGCTATTAGTGGTTAAAGGAAGCTTTGTCTTAGTGGTTTTATACAACAAAGAATATCAATACATACCTTTGAGTGAAAAGATTCCTCAAGTTGTAATCATACCAAAAGGTATTTTGCACGGTGCTATTAACTTTGACGATCGAGATTGCCTGTTGGTCAACGCAGTATTGCGTCACGGCGATCCACAAGCGAAAGATTACCAACCAATAGAAAGACCTTTTCCCTATGATTTAGACAAAGCCAGGTCTAGTTTAGACAACCTCAAACATATGCCAATGAATTTAGTTGCAGGTGCAGGAATTTGAAGGGAAGTTTTATTTTCCAACCCAAAAGGGGATTTCAATTAAGTAATCCCCTTTAATAAAATATATTTTATTTTTATTAGGTTTTCTTTTACGCCATAGCGTTTTTTCTCTTAACGAGCAGCTGTGCTGGCAACTGCTTTGCTACCGTCCCATTCTTGAATATCTATTGACTGCAGGCTAGGGAAAAGAAAATGGTTTTCTTCCACATATTGCGCCCCAAACAAACCTTTTTCAGCCCAAAAGTAGCGGTCGGTAGTGTGTTCGTTGCGCTTAACTACTAGGAGAGCCGGAGGTACGATGCCTTCAGAAGATATATAGTTACGAGCAGCTGTTACTGGCTTATCTTCACCACTTTCGATATGATATTGAGGAACAACCTCTAGAATCTTACGTCCTTCTTGGCGACGACGGCTCTTACGTTTGCGTTTTCTTGCCAACCCTTTGACCTCCTAGAATTTACTTAAGGATTACTGTACTTAAAGTTACCGATTTGTCAACAATTGTATCGTAATGAACAAAAAAAATCAACTACTTTGTTGAAAGCATTACTAATAAAAGTTATTTTTAACTATCAAGTATGAAATGTCATATTAAGTAATTTATGATATTAAAAAACGCTAGTAATAATCATAAGTTAGTAAGATTAGTAAATTCTGGTTTAGTTTAGGGATTTGATTTCTGGCAACTATCTGGAGATTTCTGTCTTGGGAGCATCAATGTCAAATAATAATATTTCCAGTCCTGAATTTACTACTTTGTGTCAGTCTCAAGTAACTTTACTAGCTGAGAGCTTTGGGGCAGTCTGGAGCATTATTTACATAGCAGAAGATGTAATCAAGGATGGAGAAACGTCACTATTTCCTTCAGCCACTTATCCTCAAACAGAAGATAGCAGGAAAATAGAGCTTCCTAGCGTCAAATTATCTGAAGTTTGGCAGCAATTACAGTCTCATTCTTCAACCCAATTATTACCCAGCAATTTAATTGGCGATCGCAATCAAGCTGACGTACATTGGCAGACTAATACGACAGAAACAAAGCAGTTAATATTACCTTTAATCTATCAAGAAACTTTTATTGGTTTGTTAGTTACAGGACGAGAAGATCGTGAATGGTTGCAATCAGAATTAAAGCAAGTAGAAGGAATTGCTTTAACACTGGCGATCGCTCGTTTTTTGGAACTTCAATATCAATGGACTCAGGAAGAATTGACTGTTCAAGAAAATTTGAGAAGAGTTGAACGAGATCGCTTAGATAATTTGATTCATCAATTACGTAATCCTTTAACTGCATTAAGAACCTTCAGCAAACTTTTGCTTAAGCGTGTCTTGCCAGGAGATCGCAATCACAAAGTAGCAAAAAGCCTTCTCGAACAAAGCGATCGCTTTGTTCAATTACTAGAACAATTTGAAGCAGAATCATCTCCACAAACAGCTAGTAATTCTCCAACGCCTTTATTAGAAATAGGCAGTAACACCAAGTTATCTAGCAACTTTTTATTACCTGGTTTAAATTCTCAATTGGATTCTGTTAATTTGACAGAAATATTAGAGCCATTGATTGATACTGCCAAAGCAATTTCTACAGACAGAAATCTTGAATTGCAAAACAATATTCCAAGCTTTATTCCCGAAGTAAAAGGAGACTTTTCCGCTTTACGCGAGATATTTAATAACCTAGTTGATAATGCCCTCAAATATACTCCCCCAGGAGGCAAAATAATACTTGATCTAAAAACAAATCAAGCAATGATAGGAATAGCAATTCGGGACAGTGGTTATGGAATACCCAAGACAGATCAAGAACGCATTTTTGAGCGACATTATCGAGGCATTCAGGAGAAAAGTGATATTCCTGGGACGGGATTAGGACTAGCAATTGCCCAAGAGTTAGCAACAAAAATGCAGGGGAAAATTGAATTAATTAGTCCTAATAATCTAGCCAAAGATCGTCCTGGTACAACTTTTATTGTCTGGCTCACTAAAAGCACTAGAATAGTTAATTGAACCAAGGTAGTAGTACTAGCAAGGAGAAAATAGTTGCACCTAAAATTGCTGCCACAGGAAGGGTTATCACCCAAGCTAAGACCACAGACTTAATAGTTGACCAACGGACTTTTTGATTCGCAGACATCAAGCCAATACCAATTACACTGCCAACTAAAGCATGGGAAGTAGAAACAGGCAGACCAATTTTTGATGCCAATAAAATAGTTGTTGCAGTAGCAATTTCAGCACAAAAACCCGTACTAGGAACAAGAGTAATTATATTTTCGCCAACAGTAGCAATTACCTGCTTTCCTTGCACTGCTAATCCTGCAACTATACCCAATCCACCCAAAATCAAAATCCAAAGAGGAATATCAAGTTCTTTAACAGGTACAGCATTAGTATTCATAATATAGACTATGGCTGCTAAAGGCGCGATCGCATTACCAACATCATTAGAACCATGGGCAAATGCCACAAAGCAGGCACTCATTACCTGAAACTTGCCCATGATTTTCTCTAAAATAGAAGTTTTTAGTTGTTGTTGCTGGTAAGTTTCTAGACGATTCCAAGCGTATAAAGTAATCCCTGTAACAGCGGTAATACCGATTCCTAAGCTAATGGTTTGCTCTGGCAATGTAAAATAATTAAATACTGGCAACTGCACAATAGTCGGCAAGACAATAATGCCAAAAATACCTATTAAAGCCGAACTAAGCCAAGGTATCCATTCCTTTAGCTGTTGTAAATTGTCTTTTCTTTCAGACAGCCAGTAGCGCGACAAACTATGCTAACTTCCTGCGACGATCGCACTTATCATAGGAGTTATCACCCAACCCAAACAGATAAAGCCAATATTCTTCCAAGCGATCGCTTCTTTGCCAATTGCTACCCAACTAAAACCTGCGATCGCACCTACTACTGCATGGGATGAAGCTACGGGTAAACCTTTGCTAGTAGCTATTTGCAGCCATAAGCCACAAGTAAGCAATACTGCAAGCATGCCTACTATATAAGTTTGTGGGCGATCGACAAACAAACCAGGATTTGCTACCTTCGTCGCCAGAGTTGCCGATACTTGTTGACCAAAAATAACCGCTCCTGTAAACTCCAAAACTCCTGCGATGACAATTGCTTGTGTTAGGGTAATAGCTTTCGATCCTACAGATGTACCCATCGAGTTAGCTACGTCATTCGCGCCTAGATTCCAAGCGACATAAGCAGCGAGTACAGATATAAACGTCAAAGAAAAAATTGCAGTTGTAGACAAATCGATAAAAAGAATGAAGTTAGATTAATAAATTAATATTAGAACTCTTCAGTAAGAAGTTGGACTAATAACAATTACTGAACATTCATATTTGTATATTCAACTATGTTTGATTTGATGATGAACAATAAAATCATTTTCTGATAACTAACTTTAGAATTTATTTGACAAGACTTTTCATTAACTGTATTCTCAAAGGTCTCTGTATTAATAAGAACCATTCTCAAAATGAAATCTGTAGAGTTATTTATAGCACTTGGCTTGGCAACAACCGTAAGCTTATCTAGCAATGGGATAGCCGATGCTAATGAGTCTGAATTAAATTTTGAAGAAGCAAACAAGACAAATCTTTATTTAATTTCTCATGGCGGCGAAGGTGCTGAGAGTCACGATTCTCATGGTGGCGAAGGGGCTGAAGGTGGCGAAGGCGGTGAAGGAGCAGAAGGAGGTGATGGGGGAGAAGATATTCTTATTTGTTTGAATTATATTATGTAGTAGAATTTATGTCATTTGTTTATTTATTTTCTGATGGAGTCGTTGGTGATGTTTTTGAAGTTTGTGATGGCGGCGAAGGTGCTGAAGGTGGCGAAGGCGGTGGAGAAAACTAAGCAGATTATTAGTAAATTATTAGTAATAAGTTCTAACATTTGTTCCGAGTCATTACAAATGCTAATGATGTCAAATTGCAGAAAATTATTACAAATAGCTAGAATAGTCAATGCTGAAACAATAACAGTATTTCCACCAAATCATTCCCCATCAAAGCTTATTAGTTTTCCCAGAAAGATGGAAAGGTGTCTATAAATTTGAGCCTTTTGCTGCCCTAAATTGCGATCGCATGGGTGAAATAGTAATGGCGACATTGCCCACTATTGAAGTAAAAAACAAGCGGCAGCAAAACTAGATAGTAGCCTGGCTGCACCTAAAAAAAGTCAAATTGTCAAAGCTGCTTATAGTTTTCACAATTTGATTAACGTTCAAAATAGGTTGTGTATTGCCTAAAAATACTTTTCTGATAATTAAGTTCTACTTTGCTTATTACTCTCAAATAGAACTTTACTGTCAGTTTTGATTACAAATTGTGTGTGAGGATTTTATCGTGTTGAATATTTTAGAAAAAACTACCCCAGCCATTTTTGTGGCTTTAATTACAGGAATTTTTGGTAATCTCTTACCAGCTCAAAGTAACGAGTTAATCAAGCAAATTGAACAATATGGACAAGAAGGTAACAATGTTGGTCAAGTCACTAACGTAAATCAACTGCGGGATGTATCTCCTACAGATTGGGCTTATGAAGCACTGAGAAGCTTGGTAGATCGCTACGGCTGTATATCTGGATTTCCCAATCAAACCTATCGAGGAAATCAACCTTTATCTCGTTATGAATTTGCTGCGGGATTAAACTCCTGTTTAAATCAAATTGAACGTCTGATTGCTTCAACTGAATCGGTAGGGCAAGAAGATCTTGATACTATTAATCGTTTATCTCAAGAATTTGAGGCAGAATTGGCAACCATCGGTGGTAGAGTTGACGAACTAGAAAGTCGTACCGCCACACTAGAAGATAGTCAATTTTCTACTACTACTAAGTTAGCTGGAGAAGCGATCTTTGGTCTTGCTAGCGTAGTTGCAGGTTCAAATGATGATGGAGTCGAAGCAACTGATGACGATATAGATCGCGTTCCTGTATTTGGCTATCGTACTCGCTTAGAATTAGAAACTAGCTTTACGGGAGAAGATTTACTCTTTACCCGTCTTTCTACAGGTAATTTTCCCGAATTTGCCGACGAAACAGGGACTTTTCAAGGAGAATTGGCTTTTGCCGAACCTGCTGGTGGCGATTTGGGTTTAGAAGTATTAATTTACGATCGCCCTTTGGGAGAAAATACCAATGTATTAATAGGTGCCATAGGTATGGCTGCAGATGATATTGCCAATACTGTCAGTGTATTGGATGGTGACGGTGGATCGGGTGCGCTATCCGCTTTTGGTACTCGTAGCCCTCTTTATCTTCCACCTGGAGAAACAGGTATTGGTTTAACTCACAGTTTTGGGGATAAACTAGAATTTAGCGCGGGCTACCTGGCAGGAGAAGCTAGCGATCCTGACGAAGAAGCAGGTTTATTTGATGGCTCTTATAGTGCCATTGGGCAACTTACCGTTACACCTTTCGAAAAGCTAACTGTAGCCTTAACCTATGTACATGGATTAGATCAAAGCGATACGGGTGTGGGTAGCGATTTATCTAACATTCAATCGTTTACCGCAGCAGGAGAAGATATCGACCCTCTCGATCCAGGGGTGTTTGAAGGCGGAGTACCTACCGTTAACGATTCCTATGGCGCGCAGTTTTCTTTTGCTTTAAGCGATCGCATTGTGATCGGTGGTTGGGGTGGCTTGAGTAAAGTTACTACTCTATCTAGCTTTACTGCTGACGGGCAAACCATACCACGAGGTACACAAGATATATGGAATTGGGCAGGAACTTTAGCTTTTCCCGATCTTTTGAAAGAGGGAAGCATGGGTGGTGTAATTGTTGGTATGCAGCCTTGGGTAGCCAAATCAACTA